>CAZWLZ010000001.1:0-43772 GCA_964634505.1 uncultured bacterium
CAATGATGCTACCAACGGCAATACCGTTAAAAATTAGTTGGGGTATTTCCATAGTCTCTATTAATTAAACTAGAGTATTTTAACTTATCATGTTAAATTTTGTAAAAAAAAAAATTTTTATTTTTATCTTTTTTCCTTGATGGCGATCGCCAAATTTTTAAGCAAAATAAGTAGGTAAAAGTTATTAAAATAAAGTGTTTAAGTCAAACGAAGAGAGATGAAATAAATAGTAAATTTAGAAAATCAAGAAAAAATAAGAAAAAATATTGATCTAAATTTGAAAATCATTAGTACAATAGAAAAAAGATTTAATTAATCATAAATATAATTTGTTTTATTATCTATCAAGTAACTGGAGAAACTGACGAAAGCCTGTGACATATAGCAATAACAATAACAACACAAATAACAATAGTAGTAATAACATTAACAATAACAATAATATAAGTATTCCGAGCAAAAAAAATTCTGCTCGTCGAGAAATTCCTAAAATTAATAATAATATTCCTTATGCTGAACTTCGAGTTATTGATCCAGATGGGGAACAGTTAGGTATTATTACTCATAAAGAGGCGTTAAAAATTGCTCAGGAAAAGCAGTTAGATTTGGTGTTAGTCAGTGAAACATCTAGTCCGCCCGTATGTAGAATAATGGATTACGGGAAGTTTAAATTTGAACAGGAAAAGAAAGCAAAAATACTGCGCAAAAAACAACATACTGTCCAAGTTAAAGAAGTTAAAATGCGCTACAAAATTGACGAACATGATTACCAAGTAAGAGTTAGTCAAGCAAAACGATTTTTGCAATCGGGGGATAAAGTTAAGGCAACGGTTAACTTTAGGGGAAGAGAAATTCAACATTCTCATTTGGCTAAAGAATTGTTGGATAGAATGGCACTAGATTTAAAAGAAATGGCTGAAATTCAACAAATTCCCAAAAAAGAAGGGCGTAATATGATTATGTTTCTTTCTCCCAAAAAATTAGTTAATTAGCAAATAATTAAAATATTACCATATTATCATAGGGGTTTTAAACCCCTTATTTGTGCTATCAATTACTTGGCGATCGCCTCTTCATAAGGAACAAAAAGTTTTTTCTGTGCCCCACAAATAGGACAATACCAATCATCGGGAATCTCTTCAAAAGCAGTACCAGCAGGGATTCCACTGTCAATATCTCCTACTACAGGATCATAAATCATGGAACATTGACGACAAATCCATTTGCGAGTAAGAGGATTATCATCAACAATTTTTGGTATGGCTTCTTTACCGTCTAAAATATTAAGGGCTTCTGTATATTGATTGGCGTGATGATTTTCAATGCTAGTTAAAAAAGCAAAGTTTTGTGCTGCTTTACGAAAAATAGCGGCGTGTTGTTTTGATTCGGTTTCTTGGGCTTCAAATTCTGCTTGTGCTGATTCATCCCGATCCATTTTTGCTTGACTGGCAAATTCAGGATACATAGTAGTATATTCATAAGTTTCCCCTTCGATCGCCAATTCTAAACAACGAGTGGCAATTTGTTTTTTTTGTTCATCTGTTAATTGACTTGTATCCACAACTAATTCAGGATGAATAAGGCGAAAATGGGCGAAAGCGTGTTCTGTTTCTTGATTAGCGGTTTCTTTAAATAATTTTGATAACTCCTTAAAACCAAGTTCTTTAGTAAGTTCAGCAAAAAATAAATATTTACGATTAGCCATCGATTCTCCCCCAAAAGCTGCTTCTAAGTTTTTGGCGGTGTTAGCGTTTGATAAATCCATTTTATCTCCTTTGGTTGTGACTTGATATTCAAGAATAATTGTTGTTTTCTAAAATGTCAACAAGACAAATATTTGCTCAATTAATTTAACTCTTATTTAACCATTAATTGTCTTTGACGTTCATATAAAAGTAGAGAATTGGCGATCGCCACGTTAAGAGATTCCACCTCATTAAGAAGAGGAATAGTAACTTTTTGATCAGCAATTTGATTTAAAGAAGAAGATAAACCCTTACTTTCATTACCGAATAAAATTAAACTAGGAAGGGTAAAATCTAATTGCCAATAAGTTTTAGTGGCGGTAGGTAAAGTAGCAATAATTTGCATTCCTTGATTTTGATAAAATTTAACCACTGTCAGCAAATCATCAGAATTGATCATATTAATTTTAAACCATTCTCCAGCAGAAGCCCTCATAACTTTAGGATGATCAAAATCAACACTATCATTACTAAGCCATAAACAATCAACATTAGTAGCCACTGCCGTGCGAATTATTGTACCTAAATTGCCGGGGTCTTGAATTGATTCTAAAATTAAACCTAATTTGATAGACTCGGGCATTTTTTTTCGCCAATTATCCCGAGAAGCTATAGCTAAAACACCGTCTGGGTTAACAGTAGTAGCAATAAATTTAAGAATTTCTGGGGCTACAGTTTCTACTTTTAAAGCCAGTCTTGTTAAACTTTGCCATAAATTATTATTTTCTTGTTGCCATTGAGAAGTAGTAATTAAAGTTTTTAAAGGATAATTAATTTGACTGACTACTTCTAAGGAATTTTTACCTTCAATCAAAAATAAATTTTGTTTGTGTCTTTCTTTAGCATTATGTAATTTTCTAATTTCCTTAATCAAAGGATTTTTAATACTTGTTAACATTTATTTATTTGACATTACTTTCTTTTATTGAGACAAAACCTTCGATTTTAGGAGATCGCCATTTCAGATTTGAAAGGTGATGCAGAATTAACCAGTTTTTGTCCTTTTAAATTAGTTTGAAAAATACTTGCTTTTCAGAAGCCTAACAGCTAACTTAAACTTAAGTAGTGATATTATAGGATGTTTTACCATGTATTTGTTTCTGGTAATTACAGCGGATAACCCTTAAATTAGCACCTAGCGAAAAGTAAATTTCTCAAACCATGAACCAGTCATTTCTGGTAGCGGAAGTTCCCCATTAAGAGGTGAAAGGCAAATGATATAGCCCACTGAAGTTAGTTTACCCTCATTATCGTAGTCATCTAAGTCTGATTCGAGCTTTTCTTGATACCTTTCATATTCTTCATCATCAAGGGTTTCCATAAAAGTTGGACTTGATGAGTAAGCATAGATATTAACCTCATAAAAATCGGGTGGTACATCTATTACTTGAAAAATCATAAAATTCTCTCTAGGCGGTTTTCCCGAAATTGCATGAGACAAATCTTCAGCGACACAGCTACACAGTAAGATTAATTTCCCACAGGGAATATTGAGTTTCCAAGTAAGTCGGGCGCACCAGTCGTTCTGTTCTTGATTTGTTAAATCCCCAATTACAAAAAGTGTTTTGCGATCTAAGACACAATAACCATTGAAAAGTATCGGCATACAAATCCCCTGATCTAATAAGGGAGCAATATCTTGGGCTGAACCGTTTAAAACAATGTCAGAAATTTGACTAGGAGTTAAAGCACTACCCCCCAAACTAGCGGAGGTAAGTACATATCCATCACCATCACAAAAGAAATAGGGAGATATAGGAATGCGTAAATTAATTTGGTTTTTCACGACTTATTAGAAAATTTCAAGTAAAAATAGCAATAAATGGGAATGTTAAGTTTTATACCTCAATTGAAATATATTGGCTACTGGCGATCTTGTTAATCAGTCGGATACAAATGGCGGATAGGTGGCGTTTGTTTAGATGCTTTTCGTCGACTGAGTGATCTATTTTTCTTAGCACAGATAGGACACCACGTACCAAAAAGCACATTACTAGGTCTAGCATTCCATTGGTGGCTTTCTTGGCACTCCCAGAGAAGAGGGGTGATACTATTAACGTACTTTGTTGATAAACACTTCCCACCACGGGCAACTGCTACAGCGTGCATATCTTGGATATTTCTACCTCTGCCAAGACATTTTGGACACCAACTACCGCTATTCTTTACGTTATTTGGTGCAGCTCTAAACCGATGACCCTTGGCACATTCCCATTCTAAGTGTTCAAATATCCCCAAGTATTTCTCAGAAATTAGTTTTCCATCACGCTCGAGTGCAATAGCCTGCAATTCTCCTAATTTATTAGGAGAGTAAACTGAGCTTAAGCTGACCTCTTTATTTTCAAAGTTAGAAGGTAGCGGAATACCATTTTTTAACAATTCCTCACTAATAAAAAATTTAACATTTTCAATGCCAAGTATTTCTAAAATGGATGGAACTTCTATAAGAGTTATTCCATTATTTCTGCATAAATCACGCTTTTTTTGATCATTTTCTTGAATCTTCTTTAACTTAGTTTTTGAAGAATCAAAGAATTTAATGCTTCTGTAATGTTGCGTTCCCTGATGCTCAAACGCAATCTTTAAAGTTTGAGAATAACCATCTAGTTCCATTTGATAACCATCAGAATTACGAAGCCAATTTGGTCTAGCCTTTTTGAAAGGATGCTCCAAAAGCTGTTCAAAAAATTCTCGACAGATACGTTCTCCTAATCCAGCACTGCAAGTAGTACACCAGCCTCCTCTAAAAATAACTGATGGAATTGTTTCCCAGCGATGTCCCTCCTGACATTCCCACAAAAGTTTCTTATTAACTCTTTCATAAACGGTTGACAAGCATTTTCCCCCACGTTCTAATGCAATTCTTTGCATATCTTCGATGGTCTTTAATTGGTTTCCTGCACAAGTAGGACACCATTTCCCCCCATTGATAATGTTGTCAGCATTAGCCATCCATTGATGACCTTCAGCACACTTCCATAAGAGATGGTCTTTAACATTAACAAATTTGACAGATAGGCATACACCACCCTTACTAACAGCAAATGTTTGCATTTCCTCTATCGTGTGCGTTTTTCGTTTTTCTGCACGAATTTTCAGAGCACATTTGGGACACCATCTTCCATTCTTGACATGATGTGCATCAGCTTCCCAAATATGCCCCTGTGAACATTGCCAAGTTAATTTCTTGATGACACTTTCAAATTGAGATGATAGACACATACCTCCAAATGAACTTGCTAAGTCTTGCATATCTTTGACAGTATGCTTTCTCCGATTTTTGTCGCTTTTGGCTCGTCCACACACTGGACACCACCTGCCCAAAGTTTGAATATTCTGTGGAATAGCCTCCCACTGATGTCCTTCTGCACATTTCCAAATGTGTTTGGTTTTCATGCCTAGAAAATTTTCAGATAAGCATTCTCCACCAAATTTACTTGCTAAGTCCCGTAAATCCTGAATAGTTCTTCCCTTCCCAGCACAGAATGGACACCAGTTACCAGCCTTAAGATAATCTCGGCAAGATTCAAACTGATGTCCATGCTTGCACTTAAAAAGTAGCTTATTGGTACAATTTACATATTCATTAGAAAGACAGCAACCACCACGTTTTCTGGCTATTTCATGCAACTCTTCAAGCAACTGTTGTTTATCTCTCATCGATTGATTATTCTTACCTCAAACTAGTAAATGCTATCGATAATATTCTTTATATCCTTTGCGATAAATGAAGCTAGCTAACTTAGTAATTCTATCATAACTGTTGCCTAACTGCATCTAACTAGCATTATTTCTGTACTTGGTAATTAATTATTTTTTCATTAATTTTCATTAATACCCTTAAAAATAAAGTCATTACTATTTTATATCAATATTGTTAATATTTTTTTTAATAATTATTTACATTTGGAGATAGAGAAAAGTTTTTATACAATACAATTTTTAATAACAAATTACCATAAAAATTAATAAATGTGTTATAAAATAAAATCTAAGTAATAACTATACTTTTGTTCAAATCAGCAAAAAAAATGTTTAAAAAACCTAGTTTCGATTCTTCTAAAATTATGTATCGTAGCGATGAATTATTAGATGCCGCTTCTAATCGCTATCGCATCACTGTACAAGTTGCTAAACGTGCCAAACAAAGACGCTTTGAGGATTATGATAATTTAGATGAAGTGATGAAACCAGTTTTACGGGCGATCGTTGAAATGGCTGACGAATTAACAGAAAATGATATTATTAGCGACTCATGAAGAAATCTAGCTTTATTTTTCACCATAAATTATGGAAAAATACTTTAGAGTTATTTTTAGCTTCCCTCATTGGCTTTATTTTGCCTTTTTGGGTAGCCAATATTACTCCTAAACAACCAGATTTTGCGAATAATAGTTTTTTAAAACCTGTTTTTGCCCAAAGTCTGACTCCTGAAATCGTGGCTAAACAAGTTTATGAAAAAATACCCGATTTTCCTAAAGAAAATCAATATCTTCGTCAAGATTCTAAGGCAGTTGATTTAGATAATACTTTAATTAGTAGAATTGTTCGTTATCATCAGTATGTTAAAGCTCGTCCGACTGCTTTTCGTCTTGATTGGAAGTTGACTTTGGCTGATTATTTGAATGCTAATGAAGTTATTTTACCTAATCGTTATCCGGGTGTTAGCACTTTAACAGAAAACCCCCTAATTTTAGACCAAAAGGCGATCGATAATTTAACTATATCTCAACGAGATCAATTAGTTGCTATTTTAGTTAGTATTTATAATCCAAGTATTGATCAAAATTCTAATTCTACTCCCACTCCCACTATAAAACCGACTACTCCTTCTCCTCCTCCTTTACCATCGCCAAAAGGGGCAGAATTACTTTTACCTTAATTGATTAATTTTATTTATGCTTATTTTTTTGATTTTAAGTAAGCAAAAACTGATTTATCACCAATATCAGAGGGGATTGCTTGGGTAAATTTACGAAGGGCAAAAACAATAAATAATAATGCCCAACTAGCTAATAAAATTTTTTCGATTAATAAGGGTAAAAACCCTAATAAGTGTCCTAATAATAAGAATGGAACAAGTATGGTTAAAATTTTTGTTTCTAAACGATTAAAACAAATTCCTTCTTTAAAATAAATGCCTGTTAAGGCTGCAAAAATAAAGCCTATTCCTAACAGATTTAAAGGATTTTCATATATAAATAAAACTAATGATTGATCACTTTTTAGGTTGATAATTATGGCTGAAATTGTACCAATTAACCAAAATATTTTTAATAAATTATGTAAAAATGCTAAGTAAATATGGATAGTAGATAGGCTTATTATTAAACTCAGGGCAAAAATTGCAAAAAGTGGCGTTAAAGTATCTAAAACGTTCTCATTTGCCCCTTTCCATAAGATTAAAACAGTCCCCATAGCAAAGCTAAAACTAGCTAAAAATAAACTTAAACGATAAATAATGACTTCTTGGCGATCGCCATCATTAATCGTAAAATTACCGTATTCACCTTTATAAACAATAGTGTCAGATTCTAATGATTGAATATTCATATAAAATAATAAAAAATTTAAAATTTGTAATTATAACTATAATTCCCAATTTATAGGAGATTGAGAAGATTTTTGTAAGGCTAAATTAATTTGAGAAAAAGGTTTACTACCAAAAAAACCTTTATTTGCAGAAAAAGGGGAAGGATGGGGGGATTTAATTATAAAATGTTTTGCGGTATTAATTAACTCAATTTTTCTTTGAGCAAATTGCCCCCAAAGTACGAATATAATAGGATTAGAATTGCGATTAAGTAAGCTAATTACAGCATTTGTAAACATTTCCCAACCTTTATCTTTATGAGAATTGGCTTCATGGATTCTTACCGTTAAAACTGTATTAAGCATCAAAATTCCTTGTTTTGCCCAATTCGATAAATCCCCGTGAGTTGGTATAGGTAATTTTTGATCTTGATTTAACTCTTTGAAAATGTTATCTAAAGAAGGAGGTATTTTTGCTCCTTTTTTCACCGAAAAACTTAAACCATGAGCTTGATTAACATTATGATAAGGGTCTTGTCCTAAAATTACAACCTTTACTTCTGGGAAGGGAGTTAATTGAAAAGCAGTAAACACTTCCTCTTCAGAAGGAAATATTTGATATTTCTTTCTTTCTTGATTAATAAATTTTTGTAACAAAATAAAATAAGGTTGTTCGATTTCTGATTTTAAGTAAGGTAACCAAGTTTCTAATTGATTTATATTCATTAAAAAGTAAGTTTAAGTGAAAAAAATTTTTTATAGCTATAGTCTAAAGTGTTTAATTATTATAGGTTGGGTTAAAGCATTAAACCCAACAAAAACCGAGACAAAACAAAATAATCAAAATAACTTTTTATCCTAATCATACTATAGCAATAGACAAATTAATTAAAACAAATATCATATTCAATTTTTTATCAACTTATGAAAATTTTTCACCAAAAAATTAGTATTTTCAATTATTAAAATAAAATCTATGTTTGAATCAGAAAAATTACTTTTTACTCCTGTTAAATCGGAAGAAAATAGTATTAAAATAGTTTTCGCTTTTCCTAATACTTATAGTGTCGGAATTACTAGCCTAGGTTATCAAATTATATGGGCAAATTTAGCCCAAAGAAAAGATGTAGAAGTTGCTCGTCTTTTTACTGATATTTATGAAAATTTACCTAAAAATCCAGATTTAATTGGGTTTTCTTTTTCTTGGGAATTAGACTATATAAATATCTTAAATTTATTAGATTTTTTACAGATTCCTTTTAATACTAAAGACCGAGAAAATTATCACCCTTTAGTATTCGGAGGAGGCCCTGTTTTGACTGCTAATCCTGAACCTTTTGCTAATTTTTTTGATGTCATTTTATTGGGTGATGGTGAAAATTTACTTGATAGTTTTATTAATAATTATCAACAAGTAAAACAAGAAAATCGTGAAATAAAATTACTTCATCTTGCTACAATTTCTGGCATTTATATACCTAGTTTATATGAGGTTAATTATCATGATTTAGAGAGTGAAATTAAATCAATTTTACCTATTAACAAAAATGTTCCGATTGAAGTAGAAAAACAAACTTATCGAGGTAATATTTTGTCTGCTTCTACCGTTGTTACAGACAAGGCAGCCTGGGAAAATATTTATATGGTAGAAGTGGTTAGAAGTTGCCCTGAAATGTGCCGTTTTTGTTTGGCAAGTTATCTTACTTTACCTTTTCGTAGTGCTAATTTAGAAACTTCTTTAATACCTGCTATTGAGAAGGGTTTAAAAGTAACAAATAGGCTAGGATTATTGGGTGCTTCTGTTACTCAACATCCAGAATTTGAGTCTTTATTAGATTACTTAAATCAAGAAAAATATGCTGATTTACGATTAAGTATTGCTTCTGTGCGCACTAATACTGTCACGGAAAAATTGGCTACCATTTTAACGAAAAGAAACACCAAATCTATTACTATTGCTGTCGAAAGTGGTTCAGAAATTTTAAGAAATGTTATTAATAAAAAGTTGAAAAATGAGGAGATTATAACTGCGGTTATTAATGCTAAAAATGGCGGTTTAAAAAGTATTAAATTTTATGGCATGGTTGGTATTCCTACTGAAAATGACGCTGATTTAGAGGCAACTATTCTGATGTTAGAAACTCTTAAAAAAGTTGCCCCTTCATTACGTTTTACCTTCGGTTGTAGTACATTTGTCCCTAAAGCTCATACCCCTTTTCAATGGTTTGGAGTTAATAAAGAATCTCAGAGGCGACTTAAATTTTTTCAAAAACAATTAGGCAAAAAAGGGGTAGATTTTCGTCCCGAAAGTTATAATTGGTCAGTTATACAGGCTTTAATATCTCGTGGCGATCGCCGAATAAGTAAAATATTAGAATTAACAAGAAATTATGGAGATACTTTAGGTAGTTTTAGAAGAGCATTTAAAGAATTAAAAGGACAATTACCAGATTTAGATTACTATGTGTATAGTCATTGGAAAACGAGTCAAATTTTACCTTGGGAACATTTAAAAACAGTGTTAAATAAAGAGACTTTAATTAAACATTTATTTGAAGCAATTCCAGATCACAAATTATAATTTATTATTAATTTTTAAACCAATAAATAACCAAAAATAAGATGATTAAAAATAAAATAAAAGACTTAATTCCTAGTTATATTTTAAAAGGAATTAAAGAGGCAAAATGGGAAAAATTGCAACAAAAAAAATTAGCAAAAGGCAGAAAACAAGCTGAGATTTTACTTGCTAAAAATGAACCAATAAAAATAGATTTAGGTTCGGGAAATAGAAGAGGAGAAAATGGCTGGACAACTGTTGATATATGTGATATATGCGATCTGTATTGGAACATTTTTTTACCGTTACCACTACCAGATAATAGCGTTAGTCAAATTTATTCTTCTCATGTTTTAGAACATTTTTATTATCAAGATAGTTTGAAAATAGTTAAAGAATGTTATCGCCTTTTAAAACCGCAAGGAATCTTAAAAATTTGTGTACCTAATGCCAAAATATATATTAATAGTTATTATGAACAAAAAACGGATCAATTAGGAATAGAAGAAAATACAAAAAATACAATTTATTTTGATAAAACTGATACTGATATTGACTACTTAAATTATATGGCATATATGGGCGGTGAACATAAATATATGTTTGATGAAAATAACCTTTTAGCTATGTTGAAAAAAGCTGGTTTTTCTGAAGTTCAACCATCAATATTTGATCCAGAAATTGATCATAAATATAGGCAAAAAGAGTCTATTTATGCGATCGCCATTAAGTAAACATTAGGATAAATTCTTATTCTGCTAAAAATTAACCTATAATGATACATCTAAATCACAATTGTATAGACAAAAATCAATAATAAAAAGTTAATAAATTTAAATTATACTATATCAAAATAAAAATTATGAGTAATCCATTTCGTGAACTTCAACAAGTATTTAACTCTTTTGGAAAACAATTCACTACGGAAATTAGTGCAGAAATTCAAAAATCTTTACAAGAATGGTTAAACACTCATGAATCTAAAGTCATTGAACGAAAAAAACTTAAACCCTCTAATGGTACGATGATGCAATGGTTTCATTGGTATTTACCCCCTGATGGCACTCATTGGCAAAATTTGACAAAAGAAGCTAAAAATCTTGCTGAAGCGGGTATTACTGCCCTTTGGTTACCTCCAGCTTGTAAAGGCGGAAGCGGTGGTTATGATGTAGGTTACGGAGTTTATGATTTATTTGATCTAGGAGAATTTGATCAAAAAGGCTCTATTCGGACGAAATACGGTACTAAAAATGAGTATGTAGCTGCTATTAAAAGCTGCAAAGAGAGAGAAATTGATATTTATGCTGATGTGGTTTTTAACCATAAAATGGCTGCTGATTATGAAGAAGAATTTGACGCCATTCCCTTTGATAATCAAAATCGCAATCATGCTTTAGGAGAATCTCGTAAAATTAAATCTTGGACAGGTTTCGATTTTAAGGGAAGAGGCGACAAGTATTCTAGCATGAAATGGCATTCTTGGCATTTTGATGCCGTTGATTTTAATAGTTATGAGCCGGATTTTAAAGCAGTGTGGCGGAGAAGTGAAAAAATCTTTGATACTAAAGTTGATCTTGAAAAAGGCAATTATGATTATTTAATGGGTTGTGATTTGGATATTGATCATCCAGAAGTGCGAGGAGAATTAAAGTATTGGGGTGAATGGATGTTAGATGAATTTGGGATAGATGGTTTTCGATTTGATGCGATTAAACACATTAATGGTGATTTTTTTCCCGATTGGATTGACCATTTAGAAGATCATGTCAAAAGCCATATTTTTTGTGTAGGGGAGTATTGGAGTTATGATTTGAGTGCCTTAAGTTGGTATATTGGTAATGCTGGAGGGCAAGTTAATTTATTTGATGCACCTTTACATTATAATTTCCATCAAGCAAGTAAAGCTGGTAATAGTTATGATATGCGTTCAATTTTAGATGGTACATTAATGAAGCATTTACCTTTATTTGCCGTCACTTTAGTTGATAATCACGATACCCAACCTCTACAATCATTAGAATCTTTGGTGGAATCTTGGTTTAAACCTTTAGCTTATGCAATTATTTTATTACGAGCTGAGGGTTATCCTTGTATTTTTTATGCTGATTATTATGGTGCTCATTATATTGATAAAGGGAAGGATGGTAATGAGTACGAGATTTGGATGGATTCTCATCAAGAAATTATCGATCGCCTTTTAGTTGCCCGTCAATATTTTGCCTATGGATTACAATACGATTATTTTGATCATTCTAATACGATAGGATGGACTCGTCTTGGCAATAAAGATTATCCCAACGCCATGGCTGTTATTCTTACTAATGGTGATGGTGGCACGAAATGGATGGAGGTAGGTAAAGCTAACACTCTATTTTATGATATTACTGGTAATATTAATGAACCGATTAAAACCAATCAAGATGGTTGGGCAGAATTTCGCTGTAATGGAGGTTCGGTTTCGGTTTGGCTTGAAAAAGATGAAAATTTACCCGCTTTAGCTAAATTTTTACAATTTTAATCTTATGCCCCCTTTTTTAGAAGGTTAGGGGGATAAAATTCAAATTAAAATCCAAAAACTATTCCTATTAATAAAACAAATCCTAAAAAAACATTTTGCTTAAAAATTTCTCCATAAACAGAAGTTTCTAGTTCCTTTTCTCTTAAACAAATATATTGAATCATCCAGCCTAAAGTGGCGATCGCCCATGAAATGCCAAAAATAAGGTTTAAGTGCATTACCATGCCTAAATAAGCAAATAACCCCGTAGTCAGAGCAAAAAATAACCCTATAGCATCAGCCGTATAATCCCCAAAGAAAATAGCACTAGAATTGATCCCTATTTTTAAATCATCTTCCCTATCAGCCATAGCGTAAACCGTATCAAACCCTAAAGTCCAAGTAACAGTGGCTGCCCATAAAACCCAAGTATTAAAATTAAGACTACCCGTCAAGGCACTCCAACTAATTAACACGGCAAAACCCCAAGCCAAAGATAAAATTAATTGAGGAATAGGGAAAACCCTTTTTGCTAAGGGATAACAGACGATTACAGGCACAGAAGCCACACAAAGCCAAAAAGTTAAAGTATTAAGATAAAAAGCTAATTCAGCCGCACAAAGTAAGGCAATAAAAACTACTACTAAGCCTACTTTCACTGATAAATCACGAGAAGCTAGAGGACGATTTTTTGTTCTTTCTACTTTTCGATCGATGTCTCTATCCCATAAATCATTGATAACACAACCAGCCCCACTGGTTGCTAAACTACCAATTACAATTATTCCAATTAAAAGTAAAGGCGGTTTTCCTTCTCCTGCTAAAAATAAAGCCCATAAAGCTGGAATCATTAAAATTAAGCGGCCAGCCGGTTTATCCCATCGCAATAATCGGATAATTTTACTAATAAGAGATTCTGATTCTGTATTTATTTTTAATGGACTAACCATAAATTTATTATTGATGAATTAGTAAAAATGGAGAATAGATAAAAAGAAATTAATTATCAATGATTTCCGTATCAACACTGGCGATCGCCTTTTCAAAATTCATTCTTTGTTCGGCATTACGCAAAAAATAACCACTCATCATAGCAGAAGCAAGTAATTTTCCTAAATTTTCTCGATTAGTATTAATGACAACCCCAAAATTTTCTGGGGGTAAATGTCCTAGTAAACCCGTGATATTTTTTTCCATCACTTGAAATACTTCTTGAGATTGAGGCTTAGATAATTGGGAAATCGTATCTGGACTTAAAGATTGAAGATACTCTAAAAATAAATTATCATTGCCATTCCCTTCAAAAAAATTTGATTGATTCGATGATTGATTCATGATTTTTCCTCCGTAATCAATTTTGATCTAAATTCCAAAATTTAATTATTAACAGTTTGTTTTTAACTAATATAACCATATTAAAACAATTTTTCGGTAGTTAAAACCGAACTAAAAAGTAGCAAAAGGTGAATAGTCTCGAAAAAGTTAATAATTTAGATTGACGATAATTTAGCTATAAACTCATAGAATTTATCATATTTGAGACCTTAACCAAGCGATAGGTAAATAAAGCATTTTATTTTTTGAGGGTACAAAAGCCCTTTTATTAAAAACATCATATTGATTTTTTTCAATAACATCAAGAATACCTTGATATAACATTAAAGCAGACCATACAGGCCAACGACAATCTGGATTTAGTGAACTAATGCCCTTCTCAGCCGATTGGTAATATTTTCTAGCCCGTTGAATTTGAAAATCCATTAATTTACACCATCTCTCATTAATTACACCGTTTAACAGTTCTTTTTCTGAGTAATTAAAAGATTTTAAATCTTCTAAAGGTAAATAAATTCGTCCTCTTTGGGCATCTTCTCCCACGTCTCTTAAAATGTTCGTTAATTGATTTGCTAAACCTAAGGCGATCGCCTCTTCCTGTGAATTATAGACTAGATTATCTTGATCCCAAGGGGTTTTAACTAAATTCTGTTCAAAGCCCAACACCGCAGAGGACATCAATCCTACCGTGCCGGCTACTCGATAACAATAAAGTTTCAAATCATCAAAAGTTTCATAACGATTACGATATAAATCCATTCTCTGACCGGCAATCATATCTCTAAAAGGCTGAATATCCATAGGAAAGCGTTTTAAAGTATCAACTAAAGCCACATCAGGATCATCAATAGCTTGTCCATCAAAAACACATTCTAACTGTTTTTCCCATAAATCAAGGGTTTCAGGCGTAGTTAATCTAGCTTGAGCGCCATCTACTAATTCATCAGTACGACGACACCAAACATAGATAGCCCAAATAGCAGTGCGTTTTTCTTTAGGCATTAACAAAGTACCCAAATAAAAAGTTTTAGAATACTTTGCTGTAATTTGACGACAGTATTCATAAGCCTCTTCTAAAGAGACTAACGGTTGTTTCGGTTGTAAGGTTTTAGGCAGTTGCAGCATTCATCGCAGCAGAAATAGTTTTCTAGTTTAAAATAAAATTAACAATAATAGCAATTTTTTTATATTGTCTCATTTAATGGTTATTTTTTGTTAAGCAATAATTAACTAAAATTACAGTTTGGATAACTATAACATTGATATTTTATTTTTAGGTGATTTTTTTTAATCTAAAGTTCGACAAGCAACACATTGAGTTAATCTTTGTTGCAATGATTTTAAAGGTAATTTATCTAACATTTCCCCCGCAAAAGCATCTAATAATAAATGACGAGCATCATATTCATTTAAGCCTCGACTACGCAAATAAAAGATTTCATCGGCTTCTAGTTGACTAACGGTAGCACCATGAGAACATTTAACATTATCGGCGGTAATTTGTAACTCTGGTTTTGTATTAATTCTCGCTTTTGATGATAACAATAAATTCCGATTTAGTTGAGAAGCATTAGTTAATTGGGCATTTTTTGGCACATAAATTTTACCATTAAAAACTCCTCTCGCACTATCATCTAAAATATATTTATGTAATTGCTTAATTGTGCCATGAGGTTGGCTTAAATTAACGATGCTATGGGTATCAGCAAATTGTTTACCTTGTACCATAGTAAAACCATTTAAGGTTGTTTCTGTTTGGATTCCTTGTTGTTGAATGTGCAAGTTATGGCGATAAAATTTACCACCTAAACTAATTTCATTAATCGTATAATTACTATTTGCCATCTGATTTACAGAGGTTTTAGCTATGTGAAAACCGTCTCCTGATTCTCTCTGAATACGACTATGATTTATGGTTGTATTATCTTGTAAATAAATTTCCGTTACTACATTATTAAAATAGTATTGTTGCCGAGCAGAATCTGAACAACCTTTTGTTACTGCGCCGTAATATTCTACTATATTTAAGTTAGAATTGTCTTCTGCTATTATTAAAATTCGAGGTTGTGAAAAACTATTATATTTATTTCTTACCGTTAAATTTAATAGATGAATAGGAGTTTTAAATTCTATATTTTTTTCGGCATAAATTATTGCATAGTCATTAATTCCAGCACTATTAAGATTAGTAAAAAACTCATTTTCTGGTTGATTATTTATTAAGAATTTACTAATTTTTTCGTTCAAAAATTGAGGTAACTTACTTAAGTTACCGACATAAATTCCTTGAGGAATTGAACTAATATCAGATAATTCTGGTGCATAAATTCCGTTAACAAAAACTAGGCGAGTATTAATTGCTTCTGGAAGGATAAAACCGTTTAAGGTAAAGTCATCAATGGTTTCTTTGTTTGCTATGGATAAATCTTGTGTTTGTAATTCTGATAAGTCCGTAAAACGCCAATCTTCCTGTTTTGTATCAGGAAAATTAGTAGTAACTACATTATTTGCTGTTTTGTGACGAATATTTTTAATTAATTCGCCGATTTTACCCTCCACAAGATAAGGTTGATTTTCTGCTTGTTGTAATAAATTTGCTTTAAAATTATTATCTTTTATATTAATATTTAAAGGCTTAAAAGTGGCAATCGTATTTGTCATTTTTTTTACTAAAATTTATAATAAAATTTACATATATAAATATCTTGAGATAATTAATAATTTTGAAAAATTGATAATAAGTAATCTCAAATTGATTAAAAAAAATAAAAGTAAGTATTAATTATAATATTATTTGATTAATTAAATAAGGACTATTAAAATATCAATTACTTAAAATTATTAATTATTAACTAATTCTTTTTCTTCTAAAAATTCATAACCTTTAGCTTCTAATTCTAAAGCTAATTCTTTGTCACCACTTAAAACAATTTTGCCATCATACATAACATGAACAAAATCTGGTTGAATATAATCAAGCAAGCGTTGATAATGAGTTATAAGTAAAAAAGCGTTATTTTCGGTGCGTAATTGATTAACCCCTTCCGACACAATACGCAAAGCATCAATATCTAAACCCGAATCGATTTCGTCTAAAATGCCTAAAGTTGGCTGAAGTAAAGCCATTTGTAAAATTTCGTTACGTTTTTTTTCACCACCAGAAAAACCTTCATTTAAACTTCGTTCTAAAAAAGAAGGATTCATCTTGACAATTTCCAACTTTTCTTGTACCAAATCCTCAAAATCAAAAATATCTATTTCCTCTAAACCTTGATATTTTTGACGGGCATTATAGGCAACTCGCAAAAAATCTAAATTACTTACTCCGGGTATTTCTAAAGGATATTGAAAGGCTAAGAAGATACCTTTTAAAGCTCTCTGATCTGGCTCTAATTCGAGAATATTCTCCCCTTGATAAAGGATTTCGCCTCCCGTCACCTCATAATCAGGATGCCCTGTTAAAACCTTAGAAAAAGTGCTTTTCCCTGAACCATTACGCCCCATGATAGCATGAATTTCTCCGGCTTTTATTTCCAAATTAACTCCTTTTAAAATAGGGTTGCCTTCGACATTAGCAGTTAAATTACGAATAGATAATATAGTTTCACTCATTATTATAAATAGATATTTCTTTAGTTTTTCAATATTCCTTTAATGTATTATGGCAATTGATGGTTAATTTAGCAACAAAATTGTTGTTTAAGTCTTAATTTGAACTTTCCCCATACAATGTAATTCTTGAGAGGATAGATTTATTTGATCTAATTCCACTTGATCACCTAAATCAACGGTAAAATTATTTAAAATAAAATTGTCTATCGTTGGTATTCCTTCGATATAAACTGGATTTAGTAATAAAGTATGCGGGTTTTCTAGTGCTAATCCACATTTGATAATTAATTTTGTTTGGCTATTTTCTGAATCAACAAAATTACCAATTAAATTAAATTTTTGATTAGCTATGGTTAATTTTTCCCATTTTATTTGATTATTTTCTAAGATAAAATCACCATTATTTTTGTTATTTACACTTAGAAAAAGATTAACTAAATCTGTTAAACCTTGAGATAATAAATCAGAGTTTAAAGAGTTATTTAAGTCTTGTTCTGTCGTTTTTAATTCACCATTTACAAAAATTGGTTGTAATAGTTTTAAGGATTTTCCTCTTACTATTTCTCCGATATTAATAGCGATATTCTCTGTTTGAATTAATACTTTTCTAACATAAATACCTTGATAAATTGCTGAATTTGTATCTAAAAAAACTTGATTTATTTTTCCTTTTAATAGTTGATTATCAGTAGCTGAAATTTTTATTTTTAAATCATCGACATGATCTAATTGTGATTTTAACCAAAGTTTTAAAGCTGGATTTAAGATATTGCTAATAATTTCAGTTTTTGCTTTAAATTTCATTTTTATATTTATTAGAATTGTGGTAATGATTCGACTTGCCGCAAAAGAATAAAAGGCTAAATTGATTGTATTGTCAAAATTATAGCTTTGTTTCGTCTTGATATGGATAACAGGCATGATGTCTGTTGCACTACTAAAACCTTCTACCTATAAACTTATATGATATTGTGATAAAAATTATTATTTATATTCAATTATGTTAAAAAGACGTTCTATACTTAAAACCCTTTCTCAAGGGGCGATCGCCACCACAGCCGTAGCTATAGTAAATGGTTGTCAATCAAGACAAAATGAATCAGTAAGTCAACAAACAGGGGGCGAAAACCTCCCAAATATTGAATGGCAAATGGCTACAAGTTGGCCTCTTTCTTTAGAAACTATTTTCGGAGGGGCGAAAGTCTTAGCTGAAAAAGTAGCTCTTTTAACAGGAGGAAAATTCAAAATTACTCCTCGTGCGGCAGGAGAAATTGCCCCTGGTTTGGAAGTTCTTGACGTAGTGTCTCAAGGTGCAGTTCAATGTGGACACACGGCAAGTTATTATTATATTGGGAAAAGTTCCGCTTTAGCATTTGGTACAAGTCTTCCTTTTGGTTTAACCGCACAACAACAAAACTCTTGGTTATATGAAGGGGAAGGCTTAACTCAATTAAGAGAAATTTATGCTAGTAAGTTTAATTTAATTCAATTTCCTTGTGGTAATACGGGTACTCAAATGGGGGGGTGGTTTCGCAAAGAAGTCAATACCATAAATGACCTCAAAGGCTTAAAAATGCGTATTCCAGGTTTAGGAGGTCAAGTTATGGCAAAATTAGGGGTAACAGTACAAACGTTGCCGGGTGGCGAAATTTTCCAAGCCTTACAAACAGGGGCGATCGATGCGGCTGAATGGGTAGGCCCTTATGATGATGAAAAATTAGGAATTAATAAAGTAGCAAAATTTTATTATTACCCTGGTTGGTGGGAACCAGGAGCTACCTTAGAATTACAAGTAAATCTCAGTGAATGGAATAAATTGCCTCCTTCATATCAAGCAGCCATTTCTACCGCCGCTTATGAATCAAATATGACTATGCTAGCCCGTTATGATTCCCTTAATAATGAGGCATTACAAAGACTTTTAGCTAGTGGTACACAAGTAAAAGGATATAGTACAGAAATTTTAACCGCAGCGAAAGAAGCCTCTTTTGCTTTATATGAAGAGTTTGCAGCTAAAGATGCTGATTTTAAAAAGATTTATACTCAGTGGCAAGAATTTCGTAATCGTATTTATGCTTGGCATAAACTTAATGAAAGTAGTTTCACTAATTTTGTTTATTCACAATTAAAGTAATTGATAAAAAAAGTTATTAGATATTAAGTATTATAGCAGTGGTCATTACTTTTAGGACATCTCCAAATTTTATAAACCATTCAAAGTAAGGATTTCATTTTTGAATTTTATCATAGAATGTCCTAATTGTCTTGAGCATTGCTATAGAAGAATAAAAAAAGAAATTCAAATTTTTCAGATCAGCTATTAAGATTAAAATTAAGATAATAAATTCTAAATTCTAAATTATGTCTCACCCTCTTTATGTTGCTTTCATTTGGCATCAACATCAACCCTTATATAAATCTCGTGATATTCATCCTGATTATGGTGGCCAATATCGTTTACCTTGGGCTAGATTACATGGTACAAAAGATTATCTTGATTTAATTTTATTCTTAGATAATTATCCCGAATTACATCAAACTGTTAATCTTGTACCTTCTTTAATTTTACAGTTGGAAGATTATGCAGATGGATCGGCGATCGATCCTTATTTGGCTTTAACTTTGACTCCTGCTGAAACTTTAAACCGAAAACAAAAACAATATATTCTTGAGCATTTTTTTGACGCTAATCATCATACTATGATTGATCCGCATCCTCGTTATCGTCAATTATATGAACAAAAACAACATGAAGGTATCAGTTGGTGTTTACAAAATTGGAAAGTAGAAGATTATGCGGATTTATTAGCTTGGCATAATTTAGCTTGGATTGATCCTATTTTTTGGGGTGATGATGAAATTAGCGGCTGGTTAGAAAAAGGAAAAGGTTTTAATTTAAGCGATCGCCAACGAATTTACTCCAAACAAAAGGACATCATTTTTCAAATTATTCCTCAGCATAAAAAAATGCAAGATGAAGGACAACTAGAAATAATCACAAGTCCTTACACTCACCCCATTTTACCCTTGCTAGCCCATAGTCAAGCAGGTAAAATTGCTGTACCCAATATGACTTTACCGGAAACCGCTTTTCAATGGGAAGAAGATATTGCCCGTCATTTAGAGAAATCTTGGTATTTTTATCAAGAAAGATTTGGCATGAAACCTCGAGGATTATGGCCTAGCGAACAATCTGTTAGTCCTGAAATTTTGCCTTATATCAGCAAACAAGGCTTTAAATGGCTAGTTTCTGATGAAGCAGTTTTAGGTTGGAGTTTAAATCATTTTTTCCATCGAGATGAAATCGGTAATATCTATCAACCAGAACTTTTATATCGCCCTTACAAATTGAATACTGATTACGGTGATTTGGCGATCGTTTTTCGTGATCATCGACTTTCTGATTTAATTGGTTTTACCTATGGCTCAATGAAACCAGATCAAGCAGCAGCCGATTTAGTAGGACATTTAGAAGCTATTAATCGTAATTATCAACATCATCATAATGATCAACCTTGGTTAGTCACCATCGCCTTAGATGGAGAAAATTGTTGGGAATTTTATGAAAAAGACGGCAAACCCTTTTTAGAATCACTCTATCATCGATTAGCAGGAGAAACAGATATTAAATTAGTTACCGTCTCCGAATTTTTAGATAAATTTCCTCCTACTGCCACTATTGATAGCCATAAACTCCATAGCGGCTCTTGGGTTGACGGTAATTTTACTACTTGGATTGGCGATCGCCATAAAAATAAAGCATGGAGTTACTTATTAGCAGCCAGAGAAACTCTAGCAAAACACCCCGAAGCCACAGAAAAAAACAACCCAGAAGCATGGGAAGCCTTATACGCAGCCGAAGGATCAGATTGGTTTTGGTGGTTTGGCGAACCCCATCACTCCAACCACGATGAAATCTTCGATCAACTATTCAGAGAACATTTAATCACAATTTATAAAGCATTAAATGAACCAATTCCTAGCTATTTAAAACACCCCTTAGAAATACATCAAGCACAAAAAAATGATCACAACCCTCAAGGATTTATTCACCCCATCATCAATGGGCTATTAGACGAACAAGATTGGGAAAAGGCTGGAAAAATCGAAATAGGCGGATCAAGAGGTACAATGCACCGTAATAGTATCGTTCCACGCTTATTTTACGGTTGGGATCACCTTAACTTTTATTTTCGTTTTGACATCCAAGAAGGGATAAAAATAAATCAAGGTTTCCCCTCAGAAATTCATCTATATTGGTTTTACCCTAATCTTAGTGGCATAAATTCCCCAATTCCTTTGATAAATTTACCAGATCAAGCACCAATTAATTATTTTTATCGTTATCATCTAGGAATTAACTTAGTAACCAAAACATTTTGGTTGGAAGAAGCAGGAACAGATTATCATTGGTATGCTCGTAATTGTCATGCAGAAATTGGAATAAATCAATGTATTGAAATAGGAATACCTTGGTCAGATTTACATATATTCCCAGACTCAGAAATGCAATTAACAATTATTTTGGCTGAAAAAGGCGAATTTAAACAATATTTACCAGAAAATACCTTAATTCGTTTACAAGTACCTTAAATTAATAATTTATAAATTATTAATTTAAGGTACTTGTAAACGAATTAAGGTATTTTCTGGTAAATATTGTTTAAATTCGCCTTTTTCAGCCAAAATAATTGTTAATTGCATTTCTGAGTCTGGGAATATATGTAAATCTGACCAAGGTATTCCTATTTCAATACATTGATTTATTCCAATTTCTGCATGACAATTACGAGCATACCAATGATAATCTGTTCCTGCTTCTTCCAACCAAAATGTTTTGGTTACTAAGTTAATTCCTAGATGATAACGATAAAAATAATTAATTGGTGCTTGATCTGGTAAATTTATCAAAGGAATTGGGGAATTTATGCCACTAAGATTAGGGTAAAACCAATATAGATGAATTTCTGAGGGGAAACCTTGATTTATTTTTATCCCTTCTTGGATGTCAAAACGAAAATAAAAGTTAAGGTGATCCCAACCGTAAAATAAGCGTGGAACGATACTATTACGGTGCATTGTACCTCTTGATCCGCCTATTTCGATTTTTCCAGCCTTTTCCCAATCTTGTTCGTCTAATAGCCCATTGATGATGGGGTGAATAAATCCTTGAGGGTTGTGATCATTTTTTTGTGCTTGATGTATTTCTAAGGGGTGTTTTAAATAGCTAGGAATTGGTTCATTTAATGCTTTATAAATTGTGATTAAATGTTCTCTGAATAGTTGATCGAAGATTTCATCGTGGTTGGAGTGATGGGGTTCGCCAAACCACCAAAACCAATCTGATCCTTCGGCTGCGTATAAGGCTTCCCATGCTTCTGGGTTGTTTTTTTCTGTGGCTTCGGGGTGTTTTGCTAGAGTTTCTCTGGCTGCTAATAAGTAACTCCATGCTTTATTTTTATGGCGATCGCCAATCCAAGTAGTAAAATTACCGTCAACCCAAGAGCCGCTATGGAGTTTATGGCTATCAATAGTGGCAGTAGGAGGAAATTTATCTAAAAATTCGGAGACGGTAACTAATTTAATATCTGTTTCTCCTGCTAATCGATGATAGAGTGATTCTAAAAAGGGTTTGCCGTCTTTTTCATAAAATTCCCAACAATTTTCTCCATCTAAGGCGATGGTGACTAACCAAGGTTGATCATTATGATGATGTTGATAATTACGATTAATAGCTTCTAAATGTCCTACTAAATCGGCTGCTGCTTGATCTGGTTTCATTGAGCCATAGGTAAAACCAATTAAATCAGAAAGTCGATGATCACGAAAAACGATCGCCAAATCACCGTAATCAGTATTCAATTTGTAAGGGCGATATAAAAGTTCTGGTTGATAGATATTACCGATTTCATCTCGATGGAAAAAATGATTTAAACTCCAACCTAAAACTGCTTCATCAGAAACTAGCCATTTAAAGCCTTGTTTGCTGATATAAGGCAAAATTTCAGGACTAACAGATTGTTCGCTAGGCCATAATCCTCGAGGTTTCATGCCAAATCTTTCTTGATAAAAATACCAAGATTTCTCTAAATGACGGGCAATATCTTCTTCCCATTGAAAAGCGGTTTCCGGTAAAGTCATATTGGGTACAGCAATTTTACCTGCTTGACTATGGGCTAGCAAGGGTAAAATGGGGTGAGTGTAAGGACTTGTGATTATTTCTAGTTGTCCTTCATCTTGCATTTTTTTATGCTGAGGAATAATTTGAAAAATGATGTCCTTTTGTTTGGAGTAAATTCGTTGGCGATCGCTTAAATTAAAACCTTTTCCTTTTTCTAACCAGCCGCTAATTTCATCATCACCCCAAAAAATAGGATCAATCCAAGCTAAATTATGCCAAGCTAATAAATCCGCATAATCTTCTACTTTCCAATTTTGTAAACACCAACTGATACCTTCATGTTGTTTTTGTTCATATAATTGACGATAACGAGGATGCGGATCAATCATAGTATGATGATTAGCGTCAAAAAAATGCTCAAGAATATATTGTTTTTGTTTTCGGTTTAAAGTTTCAGCAGGAGTCAAAGTTAAAGCCAAATAAGGATCGATCGCCGATCCATCTGCATAATCTTCCAACTGTAAAATTAAAGAAGGTACAAGATTAACAGTTTGATGTAATTCGGGATAATTATCTAAGAATAAAATTAAATCAAGATAATCTTTTGTACCATGTAATCTAGCCCAAGGTAAACGATATTGGCCACCATAATCAGGATGAATATCACGAGATTTATATAAGGGTTGATGTTGATGCCAAATGAAAGCAACATAAAGAGGGTGAGACATAATTTAGAATTTAGAATTTATTATCTTAATTTTAATCTTAATAGCTGATCTGAAAAATTTGAATTTCTTTTTTTATTCTTCTATAGCAATGCTCAAGACAATTAGGACATTCTATGATAAAATTCAAAAATGAAATCCTTACTTTGAATGGTTTATAAAATTTGGAGATGTCCTAAAAGTAATGACCACTGCTATAATACTTAATATCTAATAACTTTTTTTATCAATTACTTTAATTGTGAATAAACAAAATTAGTGAAACTACTTTCATTAAGTTTATGCCAAGCATAAATACGATTACGAAATTCTTGCCACTGAGTATAAATCTTTTTAAAATCAGCATCTTTAGCTGCAAACTCTTCATATAAAGCAAAAGAGGCTTCTTTCGCTGCGGTTAAAATTTCTGTACTATATCCTTTTACTTGTGTACCACTAGCTAAAAGTCTTTGTAATGCCTCATTATTAAGGGAATCATAACGGGCTAGCATAGTCATATTTGATTCATAAGCGGCGGTAGAAATGGCTGCTTGATATGAAGGAGGCAATTTATTCCATTCACTGAGATTTACTTGTAATTCTAAGGTAGCTCCTGGTTCCCACCAACCAGGGTAATAATAAAATTTTGCTACTTTATTAATTCCTAATTTTTCATCATCATAAGGGCCTACCCATTCAGCCGCATCGATCGCCCCTGTTTGTAAGGCTTGGAAAATTTCGCCACCCGGCAACGTTTGTACTGTTACCCCTAATTTTGCCATAACTTGACCTCCTAAACCTGGAATACGCATTTTTAAGCCTTTGAGGTCATTTATGGTATTGACTTCTTTGCGAAACCACCCCCCCATTTGAGTACCCGTATTACCACAAGGAAATTGAATTAAATTAAACTTACTAGCATAAATTTCTCTTAATTGAGTTAAGCCTTCCCCTTCATATAACCAAGAGTTTTGTTGTTGTGCGGTTAAACCAAAAGGAAGACTTGTACCAAATGCTAAAGCGGAACTTTTCCCAATATAATAATAACTTGCCGTGTGTCCACATTGAACTGCACCTTGAGACACTACGTCAAGAACTTCCAAACCAGGGGCAATTTCTCCTGCCGCACGAGGAGTAATTTTGAATTTTCCTCCTGTTAAAAGAGCTACTTTTTCAGCTAAGACTTTCGCCCCTCCGAAAATAGTTTCTAAAGAAAGAGGCCAACTTGTAGCCATTTGCCATTCAATATTTGGGAGGTTTTCGCCCCCTGTTTGTTGACTTACTGATTCATTTTGTCTTGATTGACAACCATTTACTATAGCTACGGCTGTGGTGGCGATCGCCCCTTGAGAAAGGGTTTTAAGTATAGAACGTCTTTTTAACATAATTGAATATAAATAATAATTTTTATCACAATATCATATAAGTTTATAGGTAGAAGGTTTTAGTAGTGCAACAGACATCATGCCTGTTATCCATATCAAGACGAAACAAAGCTATAATTTTGACAATACAATCAATTTAGCCTTTTATTCTTTTGCGGCAAGTCGAATCATTACCACAATTCTAATAAATATAAAAATGAAATTTAAAGCAAAAACTGAAATTATTAGCAATATCTTAAATCCAGCTTTAAAACTTTGGTTAAAATCACAATTAGATCATGTCGATGATTTAAAAATAAAAATTTCAGCTACTGATAATCAACTATTAAAAGGAAAAATAAATCAAGTTTTTTTAGATACAAATTCAGCAATTTATCAAGGTATTTATGTTAGAAAAGTATTAATTCAAACAGAGAATATCGCTATTAATATCGGAGAAATAGTAAGAGGAAAATCCTTAAAACTATTACAACCAATTTTTGTAAATGGTGAATTAAAAACGACAGAACAAGACTTAAATAACTCTTTAAACTCTGATTTATTATCTCAAGGTTTAACAGATTTAGTTAATCTTTTTCTAAGTGTAAATAACAAAAATAATGGTGATTTTATCTTAGAAAATAATCAAATAAAATGGGAAAAATTAACCATAGCTAATCAAAAATTTAATTTAATTGGTAATTTTGTTGATTCAGAAAATAGCCAAACAAAATTAATTATCAAATGTGGATTAGCACTAGAAAACCCGCATACTTTATTACTAAATCCAGTTTATATCGAAGGAATACCAACGATAGACAATTTTATTTTAAATAATTTTACCGTTGATTTAGGTGATCAAGTGGAATTAGATCAAATAAATCTATCCTCTCAAGAATTACATTGTATGGGGAAAGTTCAAATTAAGACTTAAACAACAATTTTGTTGCTAAATTAACCATCAATTGCCATAATACATTAAAGGAATATTGAAAAACTAAAGAAATATCTATTTATAATAATGAGTGAAACTATATTATCTATTCGTAATTTAACTGCTAATGTCGAAGGCAACCCTATTTTAAAAGGAGTTAATTTGGAAATAAAAGCCGGAGAAATTCATGCTATCATGGGGCGTAATGGTTCAGGGAAAAGCACTTTTTCTAAGGTTTTAACAGGGCATCCTGATTATGAGGTGACGGGAGGCGAAATCCTTTATCAAGGGGAGAATATTCTCGAATTAGAGCCAGATCAGAGAGCTTTAAAAGGTATCTTCTTAGCCTTTCAATATCCTTTAGAAATACCCGGAGTAAGTAATTTAGATTTTTTGCGAGTTGCCTATAATGCCCGTCAAAAATATCAAGGTTTAGAGGAAATAGATATTTTTGATTTTGAGGATTTGGTACAAGAAAAGTTGGAAATTGTCAAGATGAATCCTTCTTTTTTAGAACGAAGTTTAAATGAAGGTTTTTCTGGTGGTGAAAAAAAACGTAACGAAATTTTACAAATGGCTTTACTTCAGCCAACTTTAGGCATTTTAGACGAAATCGATTCGGGTTTAGATATTGATGCTTTGCGTATTGTGTCGGAAGGGGTTAATCAATTACGCACCGAAAATAACGCTTTTTTACTTATAACTCATTATCAACGCTTGCTTGATTATATTCAACCAGATTTTGTTCATGTTATGTATGATGGCAAAATTGTTTTAAGTGGTGACAAAGAATTAGCTTTAGAATTAGAAGCTAAAGGTTATGAATTTTTAGAAGAAAAAGAATTAGTTAATAATTAATAATTTTAAGTAATTGATATTTTAATAGTCCTTATTTAATTAATCAAATAATATTATAATTAATACTTACTTTTATTTTTTTTAATCAATTTGAGATTACTTATTATCAATTTTTCAAAATTATTAATTATCTCAAGATATTTATATATGTAAATTTTATTATAAATTTTAGTAAAAAAAATGACAAATACGATTGCCACTTTTAAGCCTTTAAATATTAATATAAAAGATAATAATTTTAAAGCAAATTTATTACAACAAGCAGAAAATCAACCTTATCTTGTGGAGGGTAAAATCGGCGAATTAATTAAAAATATTCGTCACAAAACAGCAAATAATGTAGTTACTACTAATTTTCCTGATACAAAACAGGAAGATTGGCGTTTTACGGACTTATCAGAATTACAAACACAAGATTTATCCATAGCAAACAAAGAAACCATTGATGACTTTACCTTAAACGGTTTTATCCTTCCAGAAGCAATTAATACTCGCCTAGTTTTTGTTAACGGAATTTATGCACCAGAATTATCTGATATTAGTTCAATTCCTCAAGGAATTTATGTCGGTAACTTAAGTAAGTTACCTCAATTTTTGAACGAAAAAATTAGTAAATTCTTAATAAATAATCAACCAGAAAATGAGTTTTTTACTAATCTTAATAGTGCTGGAATTAATGACTATGCAATAATTTATGCCGAAAAAAATATAGAATTTAAAACTCCTATTCATCTATTAAATTTAACGGTAAGAAATAAATATAATAGTTTTTCACAACCTCGAATTTTAATAATAGCAGAAGACAATTCTAACTTAAATATAGTAGAATATTACGGCGCAGTAACAAAAGGTTGTTCAGATTCTGCTCGGCAACAATACTATTTTAATAATGTAGTAACGGAAATTTATTTACAAGATAATACAACCATAAATCATAGTCGTATTCAGAGAGAATCAGGAGACGGTTTTCACATAGCTAAAACCTCTGTAAATCAGATGGCAAATAGTAATTATACGATTAATGAAATTAGTTTAGGTGGTAAATTTTATCGCCATAACTTGCACATTCAACAACAAGGAATCCAAACAGAAACAACCTTAAATGGTTTTACTATGGTACAAGGTAAACAATTTGCTGATACCCATAGCATCGTTAATTTAAGCCAACCTCATGGCACAATTAAGCAATTACATAAATATATTTTAGATGATAGTGCGAGAGGAGTTTTTAATGGTAAAATTTATGTGCCAAAAAATGCCCAATTAACTAATGCTTCTCAACTAAATCGGAATTTATTGTTATCATCAAAAGCGAGAATTAATACAAAACCAGAGTTACAAATTACCGCCGATAATGTTAAATGTTCTCATGGTGCTACCGTTAGTCAACTAGAAGCCGATGAAATCTTTTATTTGCGTAGTCGAGGCTTAAATGAATATGATGCTCGTCATTTATTATTAGATGCTTTTGCGGGGGAAATGTTAGATAAATTACCTTTAAAATCATTGCAACAAAGATTAACTCAATGTGTTGCTTGTCGAACTTTAGATTAAAAAAAATCACCTAAAAATAAAATATCAATGTTATAGTTATCCAAACTGTAATTTTAGTTAATTATTGCTTAACAAAAAATAACCATTAAATGAGACAATATAAAAAAATTGCTATTATTGTTAATTTTATTTTAAACTAGAAAACTATTTCTGCTGCGATGAATGCTGCAACTGCCTAAAACCTTACAACCGAAACAACCGTTAGTCTCTTTAGAAGAGGCTTATGAATACTGTCGTCAAATTACAGCAAAGTATTCTAAAACTTTTTATTTGGGTACTTTGTTAATGCCTAAAGAAAAACGCACTGCTATTTGGGCTATCTATGTTTGGTGTCGTCGTACTGATGAATTAGTAGATGGCGCTCAAGCTAGATTAACTACGCCTGAAACCCTTGATTTATGGGAAAAACAGTTAGAATGTGTTTTTGATGGACAAGCTATTGATGATCCTGATGTGGCTTTAGTTGATACTTTAAAACGCTTTCCTATGGATATTCAGCCTTTTAGAGATATGATTGCCGGTCAGAGAATGGATTTATATCGTAATCGTTATGAAACTTTTGATGATTTGAAACTTTATTGTTATCGAGTAGCCGGCACGGTAGGATTGATGTCCTCTGCGGTGTTGGGCTTTGAACAGAATTTAGTTAAAACCCCTTGGGATCAAGATAATCTAGTCTATAATTCACAGGAAGAGGCGATCGCCTTAGGTTTAGCAAATCAATTAACGAACATTTTAAGAGACGTGGGAGAAGATGCCCAAAGAGGACGAATTTATTTACCTTTAGAAGATTTAAAATCTTTTAATTACTCAGAAAAAGAACTGTTAAACGGTGTAATTAATGAGAGATGGTGTAAATTAATGGATTTTCAAATTCAACGGGCTAGAAAATATTACCAATCGGCTGAGAAGGGCATTAGTTCACTAAATCCAGATTGTCGTTGGCCTGTATGGTCTGCTTTAATGTTATATCAAGGTATTCTTGATGTTATTGAAAAAAATCAATATGATGTTTTTAATAAAAGGGCTTTTGTACCCTCAAAAAATAAAATGCTTTATTTACCTATCGCTTGGTTAAGGTCTCAAATATGATAAATTCTATGAGTTTATAGCTAAATTATCGTCAATCTAAATTATTAACTTTTTCGAGACTATTCACCTTTTGCTACTTTTTAGTTCGGTTTTAACTACCGAAAAATTGTTTTAATATGGTTATATTAGTTAAAAACAAACTGTTAATAATTAAATTTTGGAATTTAGATCAAAATTGATTACGGAGGAAAAATCATGAATCAATCATCGAATCAATCAAATTTTTTTGAAGGGAATGGCAATGATAATTTATTTTTAGAGTATCTTCAATCTTTAAGTCCAGATACGATTTCCCAATTATCTAAGCCTCAATCTCAAGAAGTATTTCAAGTGATGGAAAAAAATATCACGGGTTTACTAGGACATTTACCCCCAGAAAATTTTGGGGTTGTCATTAATACTAATCGAGAAAATTTAGGAAAATTACTTGCTTCTGCTATGATGAGTGGTTATTTTTTGCGTAATGCCGAACAAAGAATGAATTTTGAAAAGGCGATCGCCAGTGTTGATACGGAAATCATTGATAATTAATTTCTTTTTATCTATTCTCCATTTTTACTAATTCATCAATAATAAATTTATGGTTAGTCCATTAAAAATAAATACAGAATCAGAATCTCTTATTAGTAAAATTATCCGATTATTGCGATGGGATAAACCGGCTGGCCGCTTAATTTTAATGATTCCAGCTTTATGGGCTTTATTTTTAGCAGGAGAAGGAAAACCGCCTTTACTTTTAATTGGAATAATTGTAATTGGTAGTTTAGCAACCAGTGGGGCTGGTTGTGTTATCAATGATTTATGGGATAGAGACATCGATCGAAAAGTAGAAAGAACAAAAAATCGTCCTCTAGCTTCTCGTGATTTATCAGTGAAAGTAGGCTTAGTAGTAGTTTTTATTGCCTTACTTTGTGCGGCTGAATTAGCTTTTTATCTTAATACTTTAACTTTTTGGCTTTGTGTGGCTTCTGTGCCTGTAATCGTCTGTTATCCCTTAGCAAAAAGGGTTTTCCCTATTCCTCAATTAATTTTATCTTTGGCTTGGGGTTTTGCCGTGTTAATTAGTTGGAGTGCCTTGACGGGTAGTCTTAATTTTAATACTTGGGTTTTATGGGCAGCCACTGTTACTTGGACTTTAGGGTTTGATACGGTTTACGCTATGGCTGATAGGGAAGATGATTTAAAAATAGGGATCAATTCTAGTGCTATTTTCTTTGGGGATTATACGGCTGATGCTATAGGGTTATTTTTTGCTCTGACTACGGGGTTATTTGCTTATTTAGGCATGGTAATGCACTTAAACCTTATTTTTGGCATTTCATGGGCGATCGCCACTTTAGGCTGGATGATTCAATATATTTGTTTAAGAGAAAAGGAACTAGAAACTTCTGTTTATGGAGAAATTTTTAAGCAAAATGTTTTTTTAGGATTTGTTTTATTAATAGGAATAGTTTTTGGATTTTAATTTGAATTTTATCCCCCTAACCTTCTAAAAAAGGGGGCATAAGATTAAAATTGTAAAAATTTAGCTAAAGCGGGTAAATTTTCATCTTTTTCAAGCCAAACCGAAACCGAACCTCCATTACAGCGAAATTCTGCCCAACCATCTTGATTGGTTTTAATCGGTTCATTAATATTACCAGTAATATCATAAAATAGAGTGTTAGCTTTACCTACCTCCATCCATTTCGTGCCACCATCACCATTAGTAAGAATAACAGCCATGGCGTTGGGATAATCTTTATTGCCAAGACGAGTCCATCCTATCGTATTAGAATGATCAAAATAATCGTATTGTAATCCATAGGCAAAATATTGACGGGCAACTAAAAGGCGATCGATAATTTCTTGATGAGAATCCATCCAAATCTCGTACTCATTACCATCCTTCCCTTTATCAATATAATGAGCACCATAATAATCAGCATAAAAAATACAAGGATAACCCTCAGCTCGTAATAAAATAATTGCATAAGCTAAAGGTTTAAACCAAGATTCCACCAAAGATTCTAATGATTGTAGAGGTTGGGTATCGTGATTATCAACTAAAGTGACGGCAAATAAAGGTAAATGCTTCATTAATGTACCATCTAAAATTGAACGCATATCATAACTATTACCAGCTTTACTTGCTTGATGGAAATTATAATGTAAAGGTGCATCAAATAAATTAACTTGCCCTCCAGCATTACCAATATACCAACTTAAGGCACTCAAATCATAACTCCAATACTCCCCTACACAAAAAATATGGCTTTTGACATGATCTTCTAAATGGTCAATCCAATCGGGAAAAAAATCACCATTAATGTGTTTAATCGCATCAAATCGAAAACCATCTATCCCAAATTCATCTAACATCCATTCACCCCAATACTTTAATTCTCCTCGCACTTCTGGATGATCAATATCCAAATCACAACCCATTAAATAATCATAATTGCCTTTTTCAAGATCAACTTTAGTATCAAAGATTTTTTCACTTCTCCGCCACACTGCTTTAAAATCCGGCTCATAACTATTAAAATCAACGGCATCAAAATGCCAAGAATGCCATTTCATGCTAGAATACTTGTCGCCTCTTCCCTTAAAATCGAAACCTGTCCAAGATTTAATTTTACGAGATTCTCCTAAAGCATGATTGCGATTTTGATTATCAAAGGGAATGGCGTCAAATTCTTCTTCATAATCAGCAGCCATTTTATGGTTAAAAACCACATCAGCATAAATATCAATTTCTCTCTCTTTGCAGCTTTTAATAGCAGCTACATACTCATTTTTAGTACCGTATTTCGTCCGAATAGAGCCTTTTTGATCAAATTCTCCTAGATCAAATAAATCATAAACTCCGTAACCTACATCATAACCACCGCTTCCGCCTTTACAAGCTGGAGGTAACCAAAGGGCAGTAATACCCGCTTCAGCAAGATTTTTAGCTTCTTTTGTCAAATTTTGCCAATGAGTGCCATCAGGGGGTAAATACCAATGAAACCATTGCATCATCGTACCATTAGAGGGTTTAAGTTTTTTTCGTTCAATGACTTTAGATTCATGAGTGTTTAACCATTCTTGTAAAGATTTTTGAATTTCTGCACTAATTTCCGTAGTGAATTGTTTTCCAAAAGAGTTAAATACTTGTTGAAGTTCACGAAATGGATTACTCATAATTTTTATTTTGATATAGTATAATTTAAATTTATTAACTTTTTATTATTGATTTTTGTCTATACAATTGTGATTTAGATGTATCATTATAGGTTAATTTTTAGCAGAATAAGAATTTATCCTAATGTTTACTTAATGGCGATCGCATAAATAGACTCTTTTTGCCTATATTTATGATCAATTTCTGGATCAAATATTGATGGTTGAACTTCAGAAAAACCAGCTTTTTTCAACATAGCTAAAAGGTTATTTTCATCAAACATATATTTATGTTCACCGCCCATATATGCCATATAATTTAAGTAGTCAATATCAGTATCAGTTTTATCAAAATAAATTGTATTTTTTGTATTTTCTTCTATTCCTAATTGATCCGTTTTTTGTTCATAATAACTATTAATATATATTTTGGCATTAGGTACACAAATTTTTAAGATTCCTTGCGGTTTTAAAAGGCGATAACATTCTTTAACTATTTTCAAACTATCTTGATAATAAAAATGTTCTAAAACATGAGAAGAATAAATTTGACTAACGCTATTATCTGGTAGTGGTAACGGTAAAAAAATGTTCCAATACAGATCGCATATATCACATATATCAACAGTTGTCCAGCCATTTTCTCCTCTTCTATTTCCCGAACCTAAATCTATTTTTATTGGTTCATTTTTAGCAAGTAAAATCTCAGCTTGTTTTCTGCCTTTTGCTAATTTTTTTTGTTGCAATTTTTCCCATTTTGCCTCTTTAATTCCTTTTAAAATATAACTAGGAATTAAGTCTTTTATTTTATTTTTAATCATCTTATTTTTGGTTATTTATTGGTTTAAAAATTAATAATAAATTATAATTTGTGATCTGGAATTGCTTCAAATAAATGTTTAATTAAAGTCTCTTTATTTAACACTGTTTTTAAATGTTCCCAAGGTAAAATTTGACTCGTTTTCCAATGACTATACACATAGTAATCTAAATCTGGTAATTGTCCTTTTAATTCTTTAAATGCTCTTCTAAAACTACCTAAAGTATCTCCATAATTTCTTGTTAATTCTAATATTTTACTTATTCGGCGATCGCCACGAGATATTAAAGCCTGTATAACTGACCAATTATAACTTTCGGGACGAAAATCTACCCCTTTTTTGCCTAATTGTTTTTGAAAAAATTTAAGTCGCCTCTGAGATTCTTTATTAACTCCAAACCATTGAAAAGGGGTATGAGCTTTAGGGACAAATGTACTACAACCGAAGGTAAAACGTAATGAAGGGGCAACTTTTTTAAGAGTTTCTAACATCAGAATAGTTGCCTCTAAATCAGCGTCATTTTCAGTAGGAATACCAACCATGCCATAAAATTTAATACTTTTTAAACCGCCATTTTTAGCATTAATAACCGCAGTTATAATCTCCTCATTTTTCAACTTTTTATTAATAACATTTCTTAAAATTTCTGAACCACTTTCGACAGCAATAGTAATAGATTTGGTGTTTCTTTTCGTTAAAATGGTAGCCAATTTTTCCGTGACAGTATTAGTGCGCACAGAAGCAATACTTAATCGTAAATCAGCATATTTTTCTTGATTTAAGTAATCTAATAAAGACTCAAATTCTGGATGTTGAGTAACAGAAGCACCCAATAATCCTAGCCTATTTGTTACTTTTAAACCCTTCTCAATAGCAGGTATTAAAGAAGTTTCTAAATTAGCACTACGAAAAGGTAAAGTAAGATAACTTGCCAAACAAAAACGGCACATTTCAGGGCAACTTCTAACCACTTCTACCATATAAATATTTTCCCAGGCTGCCTTGTCTGTAACAACGGTAGAAGCAGACAAAATATTACCTCGATAAGTTTGTTTTTCTACTTCAATCGGAACATTTTTGTTAATAGGTAAAATTGATTTAATTTCACTCTCTAAATCATGATAATTAACCTCATATAAACTAGGTATATAAATGCCAGAAATTGTAGCAAGATGAAGTAATTTTATTTCACGATTTTCTTGTTTTACTTGTTGATAATTATTAATAAAACTATCAAGTAAATTTTCACCATCACCCAATAAAATGACATCAAAAAAATTAGCAAAAGGTTCAGGATTAGCAGTCAAAACAGGGCCTCCTCCGAATACTAAAGGGTGATAATTTTCTCGGTCTTTAGTATTAAAAGGAATCTGTAAAAAATCTAATAAATTTAAGATATTTATATAGTCTAATTCCCAAGAAAAAGAAAACCCAATTAAATCTGGATTTTTAGGTAAATTTTCATAAATATCAGTAAAAAGACGAGCAACTTCTACATCTTTTCTTTGGGCTAAATTTGCCCATATAATTTGATAACCTAGGCTAGTAATTCCGACACTATAAGTATTAGGAAAAGCGAAAACTATTTTAATACTATTTTCTTCCGATTTAACAGGAGTAAAAAGTAATTTTTCTGATTCAAACATAGATTTTATTTTAATAATTGAAAATACTAATTTTTTGGTGAAAAATTTTCATAAGTTGATAAAAAATTGAATATGATATTTGTTTTAATTAATTTGTCTATTGCTATAGTATGATTAGGATAAAAAGTTATTTTGATTATTTTGTTTTGTCTCGGTTTTTGTTGGGTTTAATGCTTTAACCCAACCTATAATAATTAAACACTTTAGACTATAGCTATAAAAAATTTTTTTCACTTAAACTTACTTTTTAATGAATATAAATCAATTAGAAACTTGGTTACCTTACTTAAAATCAGAAATCGAACAACCTTATTTTATTTTGTTACAAAAATTTATTAATCAAGAAAGAAAGAAATATCAAATATTTCCTTCTGAAGAGGAAGTGTTTACTGCTTTTCAATTAACTCCCTTCCCAGAAGTAAAGGTTGTAATTTTAGGACAAGACCCTTATCATAATGTTAATCAAGCTCATGGTTTAAGTTTTTCGGTGAAAAAAGGAGCAAAAATACCTCCTTCTTTAGATAACATTTTCAAAGAGTTAAATCAAGATCAAAAATTACCTATACCAACTCACGGGGATTTATCGAATTGGGCAAAACAAGGAATTTTGATGCTTAATACAGTTTTAACGGTAAGAATCCATGAAGCCAATTCTCATAAAGATAAAGGTTGGGAAATGTTTACAAATGCTGTAATTAGCTTACTTAATCGCAATTCTAATCCTATTATATTCGTACTTTGGGGGCAATTTGCTCAAAGAAAAATTGAGTTAATTAATACCGCAAAACATTTTATAATTAAATCCCCCCATCCTTCCCCTTTTTCTGCAAATAAAGGTTTTTTTGGTAGTAAACCTTTTTCTCAAATTAATTTAGCCTTACAAAAATCTTCTCAATCTCCTATAAATTGGGAATTATAGTTATAATTACAAATTTTAAATTTTTTATTATTTTATATGAATATTCAATCATTAGAATCTGACACTATTGTTTATAAAGGTGAATACGGTAATTTTACGATTAATGATGGCGATCGCCAAGAAGTCATTATTTATCGTTTAAGTTTATTTTTAGCTAGTTTTAGCTTTGCTATGGGGACTGTTTTAATCTTATGGAAAGGGGCAAATGAGAACGTTTTAGATACTTTAACGCCACTTTTTGCAATTTTTGCCCTGAGTTTAATAATAAGCCTATCTACTATCCATATTTACTTAGCATTTTTACATAATTTATTAAAAATATTTTGGTTAATTGGTACAATTTCAGCCATAATTATCAACCTAAAAAGTGATCAATCATTAGTTTTATTTATATATGAAAATCCTTTAAATCTGTTAGGAATAGGCTTTATTTTTGCAGCCTTAACAGGCATTTATTTTAAAGAAGGAATTTGTTTTAATCGTTTAGAAACAAAAATTTTAACCATACTTGTTCCATTCTTATTATTAGGACACTTATTAGGGTTTTTACCCTTATTAATCGAAAAAATTTTATTAGCTAGTTGGGCATTATTATTTATTGTTTTTGCCCTTCGTAAATTTACCCAAGCAATCCCCTCTGATATTGGTGATAAATCAGTTTTTGCTTACTTAAAATCAAAAAAATAAGCATAAATAAAATTAATCAATTAAGGTAAAAGTAATTCTGCCCCTTTTGGCGATGGTAAAGGAGGAGGAGAAGGAGTAGTCGGTTTTATAGTGGGAGTGGGAGTAGAATTAGAATTTTGATCAATACTTGGATTATAAATACTAACTAAAATAGCAACTAATTGATCTCGTTGAGATATAGTTAAATTATCGATCGCCTTTTGGTCTAAAATTAGGGGGTTTTCTGTTAAAGTGCTAACACCCGGATAACGATTAGGTAAAATAACTTCATTAGCATTCAAATAATCAGCCAAAGTCAACTTCCAATCAAGACGAAAAGCAGTCGGACGAGCTTTAACATACTGATGATAACGAACAATTCTACTAATTAAAGTATTATCTAAATCAACTGCCTTAGAATCTTGACGAAGATATTGATTTTCTTTAGGAAAATCGGGTATTTTTTCATAAACTTGTTTAGCCACGATTTCAGGAGTCAGACTTTGGGCAAAAACAGGTTTTAAAAAACTATTATTCGCAAAATCTGGTTGTTTAGGAGTAATATTGGCTACCCAAAAAGGCAAAATAAAGCCAATGAGGGAAGCTAAAAATAACTCTAAAGTATTTTTCCATAATTTATGGTGAAAAATAAAGCTAGATTTCTTCATGAGTCGCTAATAATATCATTTTCTGTTAATTCGTCAGCCATTTCAACGATCGCCCGTAAAACTGGTTTCATCACTTCATCTAAATTATCATAATCCTCAAAGCGTCTTTGTTTGGCACGTTTAGCAACTTGTACAGTGATGCGATAGCGATTAGAAGCGGCATCTAATAATTCATCGCTACGATACATAATTTTAGAAGAATCGAAACTAGGTTTTTTAAACATTTTTTTTGCTGATTTGAACAAAAGTATAGTTATTACTTAGATTTTATTTTATAACACATTTATTAATTTTTATGGTAATTTGTTATTAAAAATTGTATTGTATAAAAACTTTTCTCTATCTCCAAATGTAAATAATTATTAAAAAAAATATTAACAATATTGATATAAAATAGTAATGACTTTATTTTTAAGGGTATTAATGAAAATTAATGAAAAAATAATTAATTACCAAGTACAGAAATAATGCTAGTTAGATGCAGTTAGGCAACAGTTATGATAGAATTACTAAGTTAGCTAGCTTCATTTATCGCAAAGGATATAAAGAATATTATCGATAGCATTTACTAGTTTGAGGTAAGAATAATCAATCGATGAGAGATAAACAACAGTTGCTTGAAGAGTTGCATGAAATAGCCAGAAAACGTGGTGGTTGCTGTCTTTCTAATGAATATGTAAATTGTACCAATAAGCTACTTTTTAAGTGCAAGCATGGACATCAGTTTGAATCTTGCCGAGATTATCTTAAGGCTGGTAACTGGTGTCCATTCTGTGCTGGGAAGGGAAGAACTATTCAGGATTTACGGGACTTAGCAAGTAAATTTGGTGGAGAATGCTTATCTGAAAATTTTCTAGGCATGAAAACCAAACACATTTGGAAATGTGCAGAAGGACATCAGTGGGAGGCTATTCCACAGAATATTCAAACTTTGGGCAGGTGGTGTCCAGTGTGTGGACGAGCCAAAAGCGACAAAAATCGGAGAAAGCATACTGTCAAAGATATGCAAGACTTAGCAAGTTCATTTGGAGGTATGTGTCTATCATCTCAATTTGAAAGTGTCATCAAGAAATTAACTTGGCAATGTTCACAGGGGCATATTTGGGAAGCTGATGCACATCATGTCAAGAATGGAAGATGGTGTCCCAAATGTGCTCTGAAAATTCGTGCAGAAAAACGAAAAACGCACACGATAGAGGAAATGCAAACATTTGCTGTTAGTAAGGGTGGTGTATGCCTATCTGTCAAATTTGTTAATGTTAAAGACCATCTCTTATGGAAGTGTGCTGAAGGTCATCAATGGATGGCTAATGCTGACAACATTATCAATGGGGGGAAATGGTGTCCTACTTGTGCAGGAAACCAATTAAAGACCATCGAAGATATGCAAAGAATTGCATTAGAACGTGGGGGAAAATGCTTGTCAACCGTTTATGAAAGAGTTAATAAGAAACTTTTGTGGGAATGTCAGGAGGGACATCGCTGGGAAACAATTCCATCAGTTATTTTTAGAGGAGGCTGGTGTACTACTTGCAGTGCTGGATTAGGAGAACGTATCTGTCGAGAATTTTTTGAACAGCTTTTGGAGCATCCTTTCAAAAAGGCTAGACCAAATTGGCTTCGTAATTCTGATGGTTATCAAATGGAACTAGATGGTTATTCTCAAACTTTAAAGATTGCGTTTGAGCATCAGGGAACGCAACATTACAGAAGCATTAAATTCTTTGATTCTTCAAAAACTAAGTTAAAGAAGATTCAAGAAAATGATCAAAAAAAGCGTGATTTATGCAGAAATAATGGAATAACTCTTATAGAAGTTCCATCCATTTTAGAAATACTTGGCATTGAAAATGTTAAATTTTTTATTAGTGAGGAATTGTTAAAAAATGGTATTCCGCTACCTTCTAACTTTGAAAATAAAGAGGTCAGCTTAAGCTCAGTTTACTCTCCTAATAAATTAGGAGAATTGCAGGCTATTGCACTCGAGCGTGATGGAAAACTAATTTCTGAGAAATACTTGGGGATATTTGAACACTTAGAATGGGAATGTGCCAAGGGTCATCGGTTTAGAGCTGCACCAAATAACGTAAAGAATAGCGGTAGTTGGTGTCCAAAATGTCTTGGCAGAGGTAGAAATATCCAAGATATGCACGCTGTAGCAGTTGCCCGTGGTGGGAAGTGTTTATCAACAAAGTACGTTAATAGTATCACCCCTCTTCTCTGGGAGTGCCAAGAAAGCCACCAATGGAATGCTAGACCTAGTAATGTGCTTTTTGGTACGTGGTGTCCTATCTGTGCTAAGAAAAATAGATCACTCAGTCGACGAAAAGCATCTAAACAAACGCCACCTATCCGCCATTTGTATCCGACTGATTAACAAGATCGCCAGTAGCCAATATATTTCAATTGAGGTATAAAACTTAACATTCCCATTTATTGCTATTTTTACTTGAAATTTTCTAATAAGTCGTGAAAAACCAAATTAATTTACGCATTCCTATATCTCCCTATTTCTTTTGTGATGGTGATGGATATGTACTTACCTCCGCTAGTTTGGGGGGTAGTGCTTTAACTCCTAGTCAAATTTCTGACATTGTTTTAAACGGTTCAGCCCAAGATATTGCTCCCTTATTAGATCAGGGGATTTGTATGCCGATACTTTTCAATGGTTATTGTGTCTTAGATCGCAAAACACTTTTTGTAATTGGGGATTTAACAAATCAAGAACAGAACGACTGGTGCGCCCGACTTACTTGGAAACTCAATATTCCCTGTGGGAAATTAATCTTACTGTGTAGCTGTGTCGCTGAAGATTTGTCTCATGCAATTTCGGGAAAACCGCCTAGAGAGAATTTTATGATTTTTCAAGTAATAGATGTACCACCCGATTTTTATGAGGTTAATATCTATGCTTACTCATCAAGTCCAACTTTTATGGAAACCCTTGATGATGAAGAATATGAAAGGTATCAAGAAAAGCTCGAATCAGACTTAGATGACTACGATAATGAGGGTAAACTAACTTCAGTGGGCTATATCATTTGCCTTTCACCTCTTAATGGGGAACTTCCGCTACCAGAAATGACTGGTTCATGGTTTGAGAAATTTACTTTTCGCTAGGTGCTAATTTAAGGGTTATCCGCTGTAATTACCAGAAACAAATACATGGTAAAACATCCTATAATATCACTACTTAAGTTTAAGTTAGCTGTTAGGCTTCTGAAAAGCAAGTATTTTTCAAACTAATTTAAAAGGACAAAAACTGGTTAATTCTGCATCACCTTTCAAATCTGAAATGGCGATCTCCTAAAATCGAAGGTTTTGTCTCAATAAAAGAAAGTAATGTCAAATAAATAAATGTTAACAAGTATTAAAAATCCTTTGATTAAGGAAATTAGAAAATTACATAATGCTAAAGAAAGACACAAACAAAATTTATTTTTGATTGAAGGTAAAAATTCCTTAGAAGTAGTCAGTCAAATTAATTATCCTTTAAAAACTTTAATTACTACTTCTCAATGGCAACAAGAAAATAATAATTTATGGCAAAGTTTAACAAGACTGGCTTTAAAAGTAGAAACTGTAGCCCCAGAAATTCTTAAATTTATTGCTACTACTGTTAACCCAGACGGTGTTTTAGCTATAGCTTCTCGGGATAATTGGCGAAAAAAAATGCCCGAGTCTATCAAATTAGGTTTAATTTTAGAATCAATTCAAGACCCCGGCAATTTAGGTACAATAATTCGCACGGCAGTGGCTACTAATGTTGATTGTTTATGGCTTAGTAATGATAGTGTTGATTTTGATCATCCTAAAGTTATGAGGGCTTCTGCTGGAGAATGGTTTAAAATTAATATGATCAATTCTGATGATTTGCTGACAGTGGTTAAATTTTATCAAAATCAAGGAATGCAAATTATTGCTACTTTACCTACCGCCACTAAAACTTATTGGCAATTAGATTTTACCCTTCCTAGTTTAATTTTATTCGGTAATGAAAGTAAGGGTTTATCTTCTTCTTTAAATCAAATTGCTGATCAAAAAGTTACTATTCCTCTTCTTAATGAGGTGGAATCTCTTAACGTGGCGATCGCCAATTCTCTACTTTTATATGAACGTCAAAGACAATTAATGGTTAAATAAGAGTTAAATTAATTGAGCAAATATTTGTCTTGTTGACATTTTAGAAAACAACAATTATTCTTGAATATCAAGTCACAACCAAAGGAGATAAAATGGATTTATCAAACGCTAACACCGCCAAAAACTTAGAAGCAGCTTTTGGGGGAGAATCGATGGCTAATCGTAAATATTTATTTTTTGCTGAACTTACTAAAGAACTTGGTTTTAAGGAGTTATCAAAATTATTTAAAGAAACCGCTAATCAAGAAACAGAACACGCTTTCGCCCATTTTCGCCTTATTCATCCTGAATTAGTTGTGGATACAAGTCAATTAACAGATGAACAAAAAAAACAAATTGCCACTCGTTGTTTAGAATTGGCGATCGAAGGGGAAACTTATGAATATACTACTATGTATCCTGAATTTGCCAGTCAAGCAAAAATGGATCGGGATGAATCAGCACAAGCAGAATTTGAAGCCCAAGAAACCGAATCAAAACAACACGCCGCTATTTTTCGTAAAGCAGCACAAAACTTTGCTTTTTTAACTAGCATTGAAAATCATCACGCCAATCAATATACAGAAGCCCTTAATATTTTAGACGGTAAAGAAGCCATACCAAAAATTGTTGATGATAATCCTCTTACTCGCAAATGGATTTGTCGTCAATGTTCCATGATTTATGATCCTGTAGTAGGAGATATTGACAGTGGAATCCCTGCTGGTACTGCTTTTGAAGAGATTCCCGATGATTGGTATTGTCCTATTTGTGGGGCACAGAAAAAACTTTTTGTTCCTTATGAAGAGGCGATCGCCAAGTAATTGATAGCACAAATAAGGGGTTTAAAACCCCTATGATAATATGGTAATATTTTAATTATTTGCTAATTAACTAATTTTTTGGGAGAAAGAAACATAATCATATTACGCCCTTCTTTTTTGGGAATTTGTTGAATTTCAGCCATTTCTTTTAAATCTAGTGCCATTCTATCCAACAATTCTTTAGCCAAATGAGAATGTTGAATTTCTCTTCCCCTAAAGTTAACCGTTGCCTTAACTTTATCCCCCGATTGCAAAAATCGTTTTGCTTGACTAACTCTTACTTGGTAATCATGTTCGTCAATTTTGTAGCGCATTTTAACTTCTTTAACTTGGACAGTATGTTGTTTTTTGCGCAGTATTTTTGCTTTCTTTTCCTGTTCAAATTTAAACTTCCCGTAATCCATTATTCTACATACGGGCGGACTAGATGTTTCACTGACTAACACCAAATCTAACTGCTTTTCCTGAGCAATTTTTAACGCCTCTTTATGAGTAATAATACCTAACTGTTCCCCATCTGGATCAATAACTCGAAGTTCAGCATAAGGAATATTATTATTAATTTTAGGAATTTCTCGACGAGCAGAATTTTTTTTGCTCGGAATACTTATATTATTGTTATTGTTAATGTTATTACTACTATTGTTATTTGTGTTGTTATTGTTATTGCTATATGTCACAGGCTTTCGTCAGTTTCTCCAGTTACTTGATAGATAATAAAACAAATTATATTTATGATTAATTAAATCTTTTTTCTATTGTACTAATGATTTTCAAATTTAGATCAATATTTTTTCTTATTTTTTCTTGATTTTCTAAATTTACTATTTATTTCATCTCTCTTCGTTTGACTTAAACACTTTATTTTAATAACTTTTACCTACTTATTTTGCTTAAAAATTTGGCGATCGCCATCAAGGAAAAAAGATAAAAATAAAAATTTTTTTTTTTACAAAATTTAACATGATAAGTTAAAATACTCTAGTTTAATTAATAGAGACTATGGAAATACCCCAACTAATTTTTAACGGTATTGCCGTTGGTAGCATCATTG
>CAZWLZ010000002.1:0-35849 GCA_964634505.1 uncultured bacterium
GTGCTAAATCGGGTAATCGAGTTGCTTCTAAGGAATTTAATTCCACTACTGGTGTCTGGTTTAACTGATTAAGGGAAGTTGTTTTTGAAGAATCTAATCTTGGTAGTATTTGACTAAAAAATATTCCATGAAGTAAAATAGATGAAAATAAAGGAATATTGATTAAAGATGATATTTTCGGTAATTTTTTTAATCTAATATTTGGGAACATTTTTTTATTTATAGAATTTAAATTATTTGTATTTTTCAAGTATGAATGTTAAATTTATAATAAATTAAGATAAATGATATTGTAAGTGAATTATTAATTATTGATAATAGGGTTATTATTTAAAATATCTAATTCCATATTGATACCATTATCTAAAATTTCTATATCCCATTGTCCTCGGCGAGAAGTTTCAAAAACAATATAACGACCATCAGAACTAATACGGGGATTGCGTAACCAACTATGATAACCTCTAGTTATTAATTGAGAACGTTTTATGGCTCTATCATACATGAAAATATCTGGTCGGCCTTGAATACTAGAGATATAAACTAAATAACGCCCCGTATAACTTAAACTAGGACTATCAAAAATTGCACCAGAAAAACTTAAGTTAGGTAACTCTGTAAATTTTTGAAGTTCAATATCATATAATAAAATTTCATGCCTTCCATTTCGATTGGAAACCATTGCTAACCATTTTCCATCACCACTTAAGGCTGGTTGTTCATCGTTATAACGACTATTCAGAAGGCTAGAGACACTTTGAATATTATTACCACTACAACTACTCAAAAAGATAGTGAGAATAATTACGACTAAAGGTAATTTAGGCATCGAGAATATTAATTTAGAAAGAGAAAAATTAAATTTTAATCATAAAGATCGGATTCATTATTTTCTTCATCATTATAGTTAGAATTGGTTGGTTTTGGTGGTGATTTTGTTTCTTTTTCCTCATTATCATCCATTGGTTGATAATCAACGTATTCTGTTCCAACGCTCGAAAGTAAATCTTCTGCTGATTTGGGGCGACGTTTTTTTCTTGTTTGATTTCCTCTAATGGTAGGGGTATCATCTTCATAACGTTCTTTTGATGGTTTACTTCTTCTGGTAGGTGGAGAAGGTTGATCTTCCCAATGATCATTTGAATCATCCCATTCATTATTTCTATTGCGAGGGTCATTTTGGCGACGAGAAGGAGTAGTTTCCGAATATCCGGGAGATGGTGGTGTGGATGAACGACGTGGCGATCGTGGCGATCGAGATGGTTTATTACTCCGTGGTTGATCTTCTTCATAATCTTGATTACGAGGTTTTTTTCTTTCCCTAGTGCCTTGTAATCTTCTTTTTTCGTAAAAATCTTCTTCCTCTTCTTCATAAAAGTCATTTTGTGCTAATTCTGCTCGATAGACTCTGCTTTTGCTACTGGGAGAAAAATCTTCTTCAGGATCAACAAAAGGATTGTTACGTCTAGCTTGTTGAGTGGTAAACCCTCTTAATTTAATAGTTTCGGCGGCAAAAAAGACTGCTGTACCTGCTAATAATAATTGACTAAATTGTAGAATCGGATCTAAACGCCAACCTTGAAAAATTAAAATTAAACCTGATAATAAACCAACGGCTGCGAAAAATATATCATGATCCCTGGATAATTCTGGGCGAAAGGTGCGCATAAAATAAAGTCCAGCACCTGCTACTGCCAGAAAAATTCCTAAAATACTAGCTGAGTTAAAACCAAAATTTACCATTATCTAACTCTCCATTTAGATTTGCTTGGGTGGTCATTGATGAGGTTATTATTTTAATTAATTTTAAAAATTTTTTCTAAAAATTGTCGGGAAAATAGGGACAAAATTAAGTTTGTTGCCCCTGTTAATTATAATTTACACCAAATTAAAATAATTAGCGTGAAATTTTGTCTTGTTGACTAATAAAAATTAGTCCTATGGTTGCTGGTACAACTACAATAAGTGTTCCCCACAATAAGCTCCAGAAAAAATTAACTAAAGAAGGTGTCATAAATTTTTTTACCTTTTATTTACTATAAATTTTATGTTAACCATTTTATCTTATCTTGTCATGGATATATAAAATACTTATGATAATTTTTGATTTTAGATACTCGGACAAGAGTATTTCAGAGAAAAATGATTAAGGAATAGATATTGAAAAAATCGTTAATTTCAGTCTAGTCTATCTCTTTTTTAATTCTCTTAACCTGAACTCACTTTAAATAGCTTTCTAAGTGGTTTTAATTTTACCGTGATAAAAACCTTACAAATGCGATCCGTTTCTTCTACGAATTAGGAAAGTAAAAATTCTTGATATGTTTTAGTCAATTCAATAACAGCTAAGTCATATAATTGTTGTCCATGTTCTGGTGTTGCTAAGTTAGGATTTGATCCCATTCTACCATCGGGATAATTTTGTCTAAAATTAGCTGCACCATAAATAGGATAACCTTTATTAACTATTATTTCTAATTCTACTTTTTTAATTTCATTCGGATAGACAAACTGAGTAACGGCAACTTCTGAAGGCGTAGCATGACTACCTTCTTGATCACCGTATAATTTTTTTGCTAATAAATAAACCTCTCTACACATATACCAATTAGCCACCTGGCAACGTACTTGCTCATAATCTTTAAGATTTAAATTAGCCAAATGTTCATAAACTTGAGAAAAAGCCCCTTTTAATGTAGCAACATTACCACCATGCCCATTAATAAAGAAAAAACTTTTAAAACCAGCTTTAGCAAGAGATGTTATATAGTCTTGAAGATATAAAATTAATGTAGTCGGACTTAAACTAATCGTACCGGGGAAAGAGGTATGATGCAAAGCCATACCAACATTTATTGTAGGTGCAACCATAGCTTGATTTTCTTCTCCTACTCCTTTTGCTATAATTTCGGCACAGATTGCATCGGTGCCGATTAAACCGCTTGGTCCATGTTGTTCAGTCGAACCTATGGGAATTATTATGCCTGTTGATTGTTTAAGATAAGTTTCAACTTCTGGCCAAGTAGATAAATGTAATAACATATTTTTTATTTTTTATATTGTATATATCTTTTTTAATAAGAATCATTCCAAATAAAAACCATATTTGATAAAAATAGTAGATTAATATTTTTGGCTTAATTAATCCTACGAAAATTAATTGAAATGACTATAATTTAGCTTAATTGATCAATACTAAGTCCTTTTTGTTTAAGAATTTTTGCTAATTTTTCAGCTCGTTTTCGCTCATTTTCAAGGTTTGGCATTGCACATTTTAAACAGGAACATGTAAAATAAGGACAAACTGTTCAGAAAACAATCAAAACCAATGAAATGTCCAAAATGTGGTTCAACCCATATTTAATTTGTACAAAGCCTTATTTTATCGGTATCTTCGATAGTTTCTCCGCCTATTATTGAAGACTTAATGATAATAGAAAAACAAGAAAAAAAACAATTAACTCTAAATCTTTAAAATGAACGTCAAAAAGCTGAGAGTCAATGAAAACGAGTTGAAAAATCAGAAAAAATTCTTCAATATAGAGGAATTAGTCTTGATGATTTGATTTAAGTTTATATTCATTTTAATTGATTTCAGTCTAGTTTTATTTTCAAGTTTAATTGTTTTATAAAGGTAAATTAGGAGAATTAAGTTACTCTAAATTATACCAGTAAAAAGAGAGTGAATTAGGATATTAGTCAATATCATAGTATGCTTTTTTAAGTCTAATTAAAGTATCAATAATTTAATATTTGTAATTAATATTTTATAAACAAATACTAAATAAAAATAAAAATTTTACTATTAATTAGTCTAATTTACTTTTCTAACTTATTAATAAATAGCATGAATATTAATCAATTTATAAATATTAATCATAACAATATTGACTTAATTAATTATAATGAAAAATCTATTAAATTCGATTTAATTTTATTACTAATTATTTGGTTAATAGGAGTAATAATAGATCGAATTTGGTTTAGTTTAGATCAATCTGTACCCGCTTGGGATCAAGCTGACTATCTTAATGGTGCAATGGTTTATTATAATGCTTTAAAATCGCCTCATTTTTTTGATACTAATTGGTGGCGAGAATTTTGGTTATTATCTAATAAAATTCCTCCTTTAACCTATATTTTAACGACTCCATTTATCTTTATTTTTGGTGCAAATGAAGACTCTGCTACTTTAGTTTTATCTCTTTTTTCAGCTATTTTATTAATATCAATTTATGGTTTAGGTTCGTTTTTATTTAATAGAAATATTGCTTTATTTACTTGTATTTTGTGTCAGTTATTACCCGGTTTATTTTTCTATAGATTAGAGTTTTTATTGGATTATCCTTTGACTGCAATTATTACTTTTGGTTTTACTTGTTTAAGTTTTTGGCACTTCAATAAACATCAAAAATATGGTCGGTATTTGGCTATTTTGTTTGGCTTATCTTTAGGCATAGGTTTAATGATTAAACAAACTTTTTTATTTTTTCTTTTCTTTCCTATTAGTTGGATATTTGTTAGTTCAATTATTACTAAAAAATGGTCAAAAATTGCTCAATTAATGTTAGCTTTTTTAACCTCTGCTTTAATTTTTTTTCCGTGGTATCGCACTAATTGGTTATTAATATTTACCTCGGGGAAAAGAGCAACAATTGATTCGGCGATCGCCGAAGGTGACCCTTCTTTAAACACTTTAAAAGCTTGGACTTATTACTCTGAAATACTCCCTTATTTTTTATCATGGCATTTAGTAATTATTCCTATTATTTGTATTATTTATCTATTATTAAATAAGTTATTTATTAAAAATAAAAATGTAGTTAGTTGGCAGAAAATTAGTAATCAAAATTCTAAAAAAGTATTAATTTGGCTAGCCGTATTTTTAATAGGGGGTTATTTACTTTCTTCTCTAAATTTAAACAAAGATTCTCGTTATATTTTACCTTTATTACCTGTTGTATCTTTACTATTATCAGCAATAATTTTTAGTATTAACTTCAAATATTCTTATTTTTTAAAACTAGGTATTATTTGCTTAAGTTTATTACTAATGTTACTCAATATTTTTCCATTAGGAGGTAAATTTTTAACAGAGGCAGTTAGCCCATTAGTAGAACATCACTATCAAAATAAAGAAAAATGGTATCATCAAGAGGTTATAAACACAATTACAAATACTTCTAAATACTTACGATCTAACTTAGGAGTTTTACCTTCAACTCCTAAAATAAATCAACATAATTACTCATTATATGGTTCATTTTCTAATTTTCAAGTATTCGGAAGACAAGTAGGAGTTAGAGAAAAAGAAGTTAATCAAGATGTTAATTCTTTAGATTGGTTTATTACTAAAACAGGTGATCAAGGTTCGATTCCTGATGCCCAAAAATTGACAGTTAACTTAGTAGAAAATAGTGGTAAATTTGAATTACAAAAAAGTTGGCAATTACCAGATCAAAGTGAATTAAAACTATATCAAAAAATTATTCCTTCAACAACAGTTGAAACAAGTAATCTTGTAAGTGAGAAAGTTAAATTGACACAAATAATTATCCCTCAAAATTCACCTATTGGCTTTCCTATCCCTGTTACTTATAAATGGTTAGGAAATTGGCAAGATTTACAAGATGGTATCGTTTTAATTGATTGGCAAAATACCTCAAATAATAATGATCAAAAATGGTTACATGATCATGGCATAGGCATGGGTAATTTACATTCAGGAAATACCAAAGCAACAGAATTAAAAGATAAAAATTTTATCGTAACCGAAAATACAGCAACATTTCCTAACCCTAATCTTAGTGAAGGTAATTACTCTTTAAAAGCTACTTATCTTAATCGTAAAACAGGAGAAAATTATCCTATCGAAATACCCCCCACTACGATCAATTTAGATAATAATATTCCAGCCCATCTATCACCAGAATTAGACTTAGTTACTCAAATCAGTCAATTCGCTCCCGATTTAGCCAAAGGAATAGAAGGATTAGATCCCGTTTTCGCTCAAGTTGGTAGAATTAATCAGTATGATCCTATTCAAGATTATTTAAAAGTTACTCAAAAATCTCGTCAATTTCGCCTCCAAAATGAACAAAACCTAGACTATATCTATACTTTAATGCTGTCTTACGTTTTACAACAAAATGTATCAGAGGCGATCGCCACCGCTCAAAAATTGATTGAACTTGATCCGAATAATGCTTATAATCATGCTTATTTAGCTTTTCTTTACCTTTATGATTGGTCAGGGCAAAAAGGAGAAAAAGCACTGCAACCAGCCCTAAAATTAGCTCCCCATATTCAAGAATTTAAGATTTTAGATGGTGCATCTGGCTTAATGCAAGGTAATCTAATCAAAGCATGGCAAACTTATCAGAACTTAACAAATAAATAATATTACTATTACTTTTATCGATTAAAAATTAAGATTAAGGTTTCTAAAATATTTTAAAGACTTATTTTATAAAAATAAGTTGACTTGAAGATAACAAAAATAATTTTAACTATTCTCGATTATTGTTTATTTTTAATAATTCTTAATTTTTAGTAATAATTTGATTTTAAATTTAGTCAAAATTAGGTCAACATATACTACTATGAAAAAAGAACCATATAGAGCCCATTGCGGAAGCACCAAGAACAAATTGATTAGGGGTAATTACAGCACTCGCCGCTAAGCCTCCACCAAAACCACTTGCACTAACTTGAATTGTATCATCAACAACGATGAAGTTTGTAATCGAAATTCTCAAAAAAAGGTGTTTCTCTAATGTTAGTTTGTACCATAATTTTATATCGATAAAGGCAAATTATTTATTATTTGAGTATAACAACAGACAAGTTAGCTAGGGCATTTCAATCCATAAGGGCAAGGAATTTAAACCCCTTGTGACCGTCATAATTATGTCGGCGATCTCCAACATAACAAGGATTTTAATTTTAGATTAAGTCATCAAGATTAATGCCCACTTGACAAGAATTTTAGATTTTATCTTAATTATTATTTTGTTCATTTAATTGTGCTAAAAATTCGATTACATATTGCTCAATTTCCCTTTTATCTAAGGATTTTATAAACTTATCAAAAGGATTAAAGTCAACAATATAATTACCAATTTTCCAGCCTAAAGGTTCTAAATGTTTGCCATGTAACTCTTGAAATAAAAAAGGTGGTTGCTTCGTCTTCAAATAATCAAAAAACCACAAGACATCACTATTATTTTTAATTTTCTCACTTTTATTTTTATCTGTAATACTCCCAGCAATTGTGTCTTTATCAAAAGAGATTAAAGCAGTTAAATTAAATAAATCACTAAGTTTAATTAATTCTTGTGTATCTTTTCTATTAGGTATTGCACCAAGTCCAATGTGATCAATAAAATGGGCTAAAGACTCAAAAGGAATTGCACTTTGAGTATCACTAATATCAGGAGCAATTAATAAAGAAGGTTGATTGAGAATAGAGGCATTTTCTAATTCGGCTTTATCAATAATATTCTTAATTCTTTCATAATTATTTTGTTTCGTTAAAATATTTTTTAATAAGTTTTCTTCACTGCTCAATAATTCTAATAAAGATATATATTTACAACCTAAACTATGTCCAATCCAAAAGTACTTAGTTTGATCTTTATATATACTAATTAAATCTTCATTTTCGCTATAAAGTTTTAACAGCTGTTCACGAATCACTTTTTGTTCTTTTAATAAGTCTATCGCAATTGACCAATGACGAAAACTAAATCGGAAAGGTAAAGCAATTATAGTATAGCCTTGCTCGAAAATCTTTTCAAAAAGATAGTTATAAAAAAAAGTGGGAAAAGTGCCAAAAAAAGCACCGCCAATAAATTGAATAACTCCTTTGGGTTGAGGATGTGGTGCTATCCAGCTAAAAGAAATAGGCTGAAATCTTAGATTATTATTCATAGTATTTTAAAGGGGAGAATTTAAGTTAGTTGTTTGATAAATTTTATTATTGTCTTGCTTAATTGAAATATAATTATTTTGGGTTATTTTTTCAGTTAAAATTAAACTCAGTGCCATTAAAAATTCTGATGTACTACCTACTAAAGTGCCGACTATCGATGAAGGAATAGCGTTACCAATTAGAGAAATTAGACTACCAATAAATACCCACCGACACTGTATTCTAATCCAAAGACCAATACCTACCAATAAGACGAAAATATTGATAATAATGGTACTAATGGGTATATTCTGAGGATTAGAGCTAATGTAGCGTAAAACACCCATAAATTTAAGAGGCACTAACTCTAAACCAATAAATTGATTAACAATAGAGAAACTAGCCACTGCTATTGCTAAAACCCAAGATAACAATCTCCAAGTAGTATTAGCCCACTTTGCCCCAGCACGATGAGCAAGTTCAACTCCTACCACAATAAATAAAGGCACAGCTAAAAAATGGACAAGAAAACGTACCATATTTAGTGTTTTTAAGAGTTGTCCTTCTCCGATAAAATTACCACTTCCGAGTATTAAGTTATCATAACTGATGCTTATTAATACTAAAGATAAGACAATCATTGCTACACTGAGTGATCGAGAACATAAGCGAATGGAAATAAATAACAAAAATAATTCTAATAAGACTAAAAAGATATGTCCAAAAGGATAAATAAGTTCCATAAGGTGAAATAGGGGTTAGATATATTGATTACAAGTAATAATAAAGGGCTTAGATTTAAGCCCTTCTTTAAATTTTATTTAACTTTCACCATTAAAATCATCATATAATTTAACTTCAAAGGAAACAGTTTCATTTGGATCAAATCCACTACCTTCTGCTTTATAACGTAGTTTTCCCCCTGGTAATAATTCAGCAGGGCCTCCACAGGCTTTAATTAAATCTGTTCCATCTTTTACTTTAATATTATTACAACCAAATATTAAACCTCCTTCTGGTTTAGCAACGGTGGGTGCAGTAATTTGAATACTATTGATTGTGCCTTTTTGGTCACTAGGTAAAGAGAGTATTGCACGGCGAACTACTACTTTATCAGTTAAGGGACTGTCAATTTCTTTGGTATCAACGGAAAAAGTTCCGCCTGAAATATCTATTTTTAAGGGAAATGGAGTAGGAATTTGAGAAGCGATCGCCACATTAGAACTAAATAAAATAAAAAGGGCTAGAGTAAAGGCAAAAAATTTAACTAAACTTTTTTGCATTTTTGGTAAATTAATTTTCATTGTTTTTCTTTTCATTGTTTAAGTTTTGTCTTTTAGATAAGCGAAAATAGCTCGTTTTTTTCTATTGAAAATTAAGATTAATGTTTCTAAAATATCTAAAGGCTTATTTTATAAAAATAAGTTGACTTGAAGATAACAAAAATAATTTTAACTATTCTCGATTATTGTTTATTTTTAATAATTCTTAATTTTTAGTAATAATTTGATTTTAAATTTAGTCAAAATTAGGTCAACATATACTACTATGAAAAAAGAACCATATATTTAGATAAAAGTTTGATTCAACAAGAAACCCTTACTATTCTTGAATGGCAAAAATTATGTCAACATCTTTCTAGTTTTTCTTCTACTAAACTAGGGGCGATCGCCAGTAAAAATTTAGAAATACCTCTTACTAAAGAAGAAAGTTTAAAACTTTTAGCCCAAACTGAGGAAGTTTTGATTATTGAAAATAAGGTACCCCAAAATTGGAATTTTTCAGGCATACAAGATATTAGTGATTATTTAGAGAGATCAAAATTGGGCGGTTTATTGATCGGTAATGAATTGCTTGATATTGCTACTACTTTACTGGGAGTAAGACGTTTAAGAAGGGTAATAGAAGATCAAGAAAATACGCCCACTTTACAAGAATTGGTCACTAATGTAAGCACTTTTCCCGATATTGAACAAGCTATCCATTATTGTATCGATGATCGTGGCTATGTAACCGATCGTGCCAGTCCCAAATTAACAGATATTCGTCTCAAATTAAAATCTTTGCGAGATAGAATCCAAGAAACTTTACAAGGTATTATTCAACGACAAGGTAATGCTTTGCAAGAAATGGTTATTACTCAAAGAGGCGATCGTTTTGTATTACCAGTGAAGGCTAGTTATAATTCACAAATAAAAGGAATCGTCCATGATACTTCAGCTAGTGGTTCAACATTATACATTGAACCGAGAAGTATTATTGAATTAGGGAATCAATTACAAACTACTAAAAAACAAGAACAAAGAGAAGAAGAAATCATTTTACGTCATCTCACTGACAAAATCACCGAAGTTAATGAAGAATTAGAAATTTTACTGGCAGTTGCCACTGCTTTAGATTTAGCCACCACAAAAGCCCATTATAGTCAATGGTTAAAAGGAAATCCCCCAGAATTTATTGATTTTAAAAATGGTGAAAATATTACTTTAAAACGTTTATACCATCCTCTTTTGTTAAAACAACACCAAAATAATAATGATTTTTCTTTAAACGGAGTAATTCCCATCGATATTTTAATAAATAACAAAACAAAAGTAGTAGCCATTACTGGTCCTAATACGGGGGGTAAAACGGTCACTCTTAAAACATTTGGCTTAGCTTGTTTAATGGCAAAAGTGGGTATTTTTATAGCGGCGATCGCCCCTGTAAAAATACCTTATTTTGATTCAGTTTTAGCAGATATAGGAGATGAACAATCTTTAGAACAAAATTTATCGACTTTTTCTGGTCATATTAAACGTATAATTAGGATTACAGAAGCATTACAATCAGATAATAATTTAATTTTATTGGATGAAATCGGTGCGGGGACTGATCCTAGCGAAGGTACAGCTTTGGCGATCGCCTTATTAAAATATTTAGCAAATAAAAATTTATTAACTATTGCTACAACTCATTATGGAGAATTGAAAACTTTAAAATATAATGATTCTCGTTTTGAAAATGCCTCAGTGGAATTTGATGATCTTACCATGCAGCCCACTTATCGCTTATTATGGGGTATTCCAGGTCGTTCTAATGCAGTTAAAATCGCCCAGAGATTAGGTTTAAATGAAGAAATCATCAAGGAAGTTCAAGAATTGATAGGGGGGTATTCTCAAGACGTTAATCATCTAATTTCAGCTTTAGAAGAGCAAAGAAGGGAACAAGAAATTAAACATCAACAAGCAGAAGAATTGTTAAAACAAACTGAAGATTTTTATCAAGAAGTATCACAAAAAGCTGCTTCCTTACAACAAAGAGAGAGAGATTTAAAACTATCTCAAGAAAAAGAAGTACAAAAGATGCTTTTAGATGCTAAAAGTCAGGTAAATCAAGTTATTCGTCAATTACAAAAAGATGGTAACCCAGCTACTGCCCAAGATGCACAAAAAGCCACAGAAGTATTACAGAAAATTGGAGATCGTTTTATTCCTAAAAAAGTAAAACAAAAACCTAGTTATTACCCTAAAGTAGGGGAAAGAGTGAGAGTTTTAAGCATTGGGCAAACAGCCGAAGTTCTTGAAATACAAGAGAATCAATTAACAATTCGCTTTGGCATAATGAAAATGATCGTAAATTTAAACGAAATTGAATCTTTACAAGGAGAAAAAATTGAAATAAAAACCAAAACTCCTCAAAATTCGCCCTTAAATAAATTAGTTAATAACAAAGAGAATCAGACAAAAACAGTAGTAAATGTGAGAACATCAAAGAATACTGTTGATATTAGAGGGCAAAGAGTGCATAATGCCGAACCAATTATTGATAAAGCAATATCTGAGGCGATCGAAATGGGTGTATTATGGATTATTCACGGACAAGGCACAGGTAAATTAAGAGAAGGAATACACGAATTTTTAAAACAACACCCCCAAATAAATCGCTTTGAATTAGCACCCCAAAATGAAGGAGGTAGCGGAGTTACCGTAGCATATCTTAAGTAAAATTAGATTTATCTAGCCAACAATAGGATACTTAGAACAATTTTTTGATCCCCCTAACTCCCTTACGAAGGGGGAATGTAAACAAAAATGATGTTCTAGTCAACTTGTTTTCTGCTATACACAGATATTTGAAGCACTTTTTTTGATGATTAGGATATAATAAAAGTTTGTGAACAAATCCAGTAACTATATAAAATCAAAAAATATTTGTAGAAATAGACATGGCAAAAAAAATATCATTGTTATTAAATAAAGATGTAGTAAAATTAGGAAAAAGGGGAGATTTGGTTGATGTCGCACCCGGTTATGCCCGTAATTACTTAATTCCTCAAGGCTTCGGTGTATTTGCAACTCCAGGCGTGTTACGTCAAGTTGATCAAAGAAGAGAAAAAGAAAAACTACGTTTATTAGCGGAATTAGAAGAAGCAAAATCTCGCAAAACTGCCTTACAAACGATTAATAATTTTATTATTCGTAAAAAAGAAGGGGAAAATAATGCGATTTTTGGAACAGTTACAACTCAAGAAGTTGTTGATGTAATTAAACAAAGTGCAGGATTAACAGTTGAACGTACAATGATTACTTTACCAGAAGAAATTAAAACAATTGGAACTTATCCCGTTCAAGTAAAATTGCATAATGAAGTAATTGCAGAAATTTCTATTCAAGTTATGCCTCAATAAATAATTTACATTATTTTTTTATAGATAAGGGGTTAAAACCCCTTGTTTACTAGGCACGGTGGCCACTGATTTAATTAAAAATTAAATTGTTTTAAAATTTCATATAAATTAACGTCTTTTTCTAATAAACAACTATGACCACTAAAAGGTAATATTTTGAGTTGAGTATTAGGGAATAATAAACTTAATCTTGAAGCTTCTTCGGTAGAAGGCAAAATATCATCTAAAGCAGAAGCAATAATTAAAACAGGGCGAGTAAAATTTCTTAATTTAAAATTAATAACATTAAATTGATTTAACAAAGAAATTCGCCAAGAAACAGTTTTAGGAGAAATAGACTGCATTGCTGTAAGTAAATCTTGATGTAAATGAGGTTTAATTCTTTCTAATTTTGCTAAAAATGGTAATAAAATAGAAGTAGAATTAAAATAAATAAAATCAGGAATAACTTGAGTAATCACACTACCTAAATTTAACCAAGATCGTTTTTGAAAAGAAGAAGCTGGATTAATTAAAATTAAACGATCAAATAAACTTGGCTGATTTTCAATTAATTTTAAAGCTAAACAACCTCCAAAAGATTCTCCACAAAGATAAACATGATCAAAGTGATTATTATTCAATTCTTGTTGGATTAATAAAATTACTTTTTCTGTAAGATTTAACCAATTACTATAATCATCACTAGGAATAGATAAACAACGCACCTCAAAATTATTCCATAAACAAAATTGATTATGCAAAAGTTTACCAGTGCCATCCATGCCTGGTAAATAAATAAATAAATTTTTTTGTTTATTGCTAGTTTTAATTGGTAAAAAACGTAATTGAGATTTCAAAACTTAAATAATGTAGGGTCATTTTTTTACAACTGCTATCTTAAATTATCATAAATAAACAAAAATTAATCACCAAAAAGCAAAAGTTTTCTTTATTTTTTTTAAGTAACAAAAATTAAAAATTCTCAATTTTAAGTATAGCAACGGACAGGTTAGTTAGAACATTTTAATCCTTTAGGCAAGGGGTTTAAACCCCTTGTTAACATCCTAATAATCTTGGCGACTGCTATACAAATATCTTGTAAGTATTTAAAAGACTGATAAAGATTTAAAACTATTTGTTTTAAAGATATTATAGTATTAGGAATATTGTAAATTTATCAAAAAATTTTTAAATTAATCAATTCTTAATCATTTTTTAATAACAAAATTAAGAACAATTATGATAAAAAAAGATTAGTAATGATAAAAAAATCAATTAAACCAAGTAGTAATAACACTTATTAAGTACATAAAAAAATTTTTTAATATTTTTAATTTAATTAGCCCAAACTTCCATGACAGATTTGCAAAAATCAACTATCAATAAAATTTTTACTCTTACAACTCCTTTATATTATGTCAATGATATCCCCCATATTGGTAGTGCTTATACGACTATGGCAGCTGATGTGATTGCTAGATGGCAAAGATTATGCGGTAATTCTGTATTGCTAATTACAGGCACAGATGAACATGGGCAAAAAATACAACGCACTGCCGAAGCCAAAAATATTGATCCCCAAACTCATTGTGATCAAATTGCTTCTAGTTTTATCCTACTTTGGGAAAAACTTAATATTCAATATGATCGATTTAGTCGTACCACTGCAAAGAATCATCAAGGAATTGTTAATGAATTTTTTGAAAGAGTATGGGCGAAAGATGATATTTATTTGGCTCAACAACAGGGCTGGTATTGTGTTGCTTGTGAAGAGTTTAAAGAGAAAAAAGATTTATTAGAAAATGGTAATTGTCCTATTCATAGTAATCTTAAGGCTGAATGGCGAGATGAAGAAAATTATTTTTTCCGTCTTTCCAAATATCAAACGGCTTTAGAAACTCTTTATCAAGAAAATCCTAATTTTATTCAACCAGAAACTCGCAAAAATGAAGTCTTAAATTTTGTTAAACAAGGTTTACAAGATTTTTCTATTTCTCGTGTCAATGTGTCTTGGGGTTTTCCTATTCCTAAAGATTCAAAACATACTATTTATGTTTGGTTTGATGCACTGTTGGGTTATATTACCGCTTTACTTGAACCTGATCAAGCACCTACTTTAGAAAATGCTTTAAGTCAAAGATGGCCTGTTGATTTACATTTAATCGGTAAAGATATATTGCGTTTTCATGCTATTTATTGGCCTGCGATGTTGATGTCGGCGGATTTAGCTTTACCTAAGCAAATTTTTGGTCATGGATTTTTAACTAAAGACGGTCAAAAAATGGGGAAAAGTTTGGGCAATACGGTTGAGGCGATCGCCTTATTAGACAAATATGGTTCAGATGCTGTACGTTATTATTTTCTTAAAGAAATAGAATTTGGTAAAGATGGAGATTTTAATGAAAACCGTTTTATTAATATTTTAAATGCGGATTTAGCCAATGATTTAGGTAATTTATTAAACCGAACTTTAGGAATGTTAAATAAATATTGTGGTGGTCATTTATCAAATTTTAATAATAATGATGTCCCTGAAGATAATCAACTTAAAATCTTAGGATTAAGTTTAACTGACCAAGTAAAATCTGCTTATGATAATTACCGTTTTGATCTTGCTTGTAATCAAATTTTTGGTTTAATTCGTGCCTGTAATAAATATATTGATGATTGTGCGCCTTGGACTTTATACAAACAAGGTAATCAAACAGAAATAGACATAATTTTATATTCTGTACTTGAATCTGTACGTTTATCAGCTTATTTATTAGCTCCAATTATTCCTAATTTAAGTAATAAAATTTATGCCCAATTAGGTTTTGATTTTGATTTTAATAATAAAAATTTAACTATTAATTCTAATAATAATTTACATTTTACTTGGGGTAAAATTCCTATTAATGATAATTTACCCAAAGCTAGTCCAATTTTTTCTAAATTAGAATTATTAGCGGATAATTGAGTTTAGAATTAAGCAATAAAATTTACTTAAATAATTTTTTTTATAAATCAATTTAATGGTGTTTTTTAATCATCTTTATATTCATAAAAATTTTAATAAAATGAGGTTTAAAAAATGTGGGATAATTTCGATAGTGATCCAGTTTTTCCACCTGAACAGGTTTTAGAAAATAGAGGCCGTGTAGCCATTTTTATCGATGGTTCAAATTTGTTTTATGCGGCTTTACAATTGGGAGTAGAAATTGATTACAGTAAACTCTTATATCGATTGACAGCAGGGGCAAAATTACTTCGAGCTTTTTTCTATACTGGGGTTGATCGCACTAATGAAAAACAACAGGGTTTTTTACTATGGATGCGTCGTAATGGTTATCGAGTAATTGCTAAGGATTTAGTTCAATTACCTGATGGATCAAAAAAAGCTAATTTAGATGTGGAAATAGCCGTTGATTTAATGGCTTTAGTGGGGTCATTTGATACAGCGGTATTAGTTAGTGGTGATGGTGATTTAGCTTATGCTGTTGATGCTGTTAGCTATAGAGGAGCAAGAGTTGAAGTGGTTAGTTTGCGATCGATGACTAGCGATAGTTTAATTAATGTAGCTGATCGTTATATTGATTTAGATCAAATTAGAGATGATATTCAAAAAACCCCTAAGTCTCATTTTAATTATGATGCTTTCTCTAATTTTAATTTTCTTGACTCTAAATAATTAATGGAAAATACTTTTTTAATAGCACATTTTTTATAACAAATATAATATTAAAAACAAGGGGATTTAAACCCCTTTTTTCTATTCTCTTAACCCTGTGGGGTAGGCTTCTAGCCTGTCTTCTCTTGATGAATAAGAGGCAGAATAACTATCCTACAATTTTACAGGCAGGATGCTTGTTACATCATGATGATCACCCTAACAGCCAGGATGTCTGTTCTACAATTTTTTTTATTATAAATTATGAAACTAAATCACTATTTTTTATTAATATTTATTATCTTATTTTTAGGCAGTTCAGAAATAGTAAATAAAAAAGCATTTGCTAATAATAAATTATCAGGAAAATTAACTATTAATTTGAAAAATGGGGTAAGTAAATTAGTAAATGAAAAACCAACATATCAAGATATTTTTATTGATTTGGTTTGTGAAAAAAATCAATGTGAACAAGAAATTTATGGCTGGAGTCCGAAGTATAATCAAGATGTTGAACATAAAGGAAACGTCAAAATAAAATCAATTAATAATGGTTGGAAATTAGATTTAAAATTAAACGTTAGACAGTCTCCTTTTACTATGGAATCTAAGTTAGCACAATATCAAATTGAAATTGTACCCTATCAAAAGGATCAATTAATTGGTAGTTATACGGGTAAATTTAACCAACTAAATTTAACAGGAAAAGTAACAGGATTTATTACTAAGAATAAGGTTAAAAATATTGCTAATTATCAACCAATTAAACCTCAAGAACATCCTCGTTTAATTTTTAGAAATTCTGATCTTAATATGTTAAGAAATAAGGCAAAAACTGATTATGGGAAAGCAATTTTAGCTCAATTAAATCAATCTTTAAATAGAACAATTTATTATGATGGTTACGGTTTAAATGGTGGTTTTCATGCTGCTGGTTATTGTTTTTTAGCATTACTTAATGATGATCAAAATAGTGCAAATAAAGGTTGGCAACTGACTCAAGAGGCGATCTCCAAGGATGCGCCTCGTCTTTTAGAACAATCTCAAGTAGTCACAGGAGTGGCATTAGCTTACGATTTATGTTATCCCATGTGGACAAAAGATCAAATCGAACTCACAACCATTTGGTTAGCTAATGAAGGGGCAAAATTGATAGCTGGAGGAGGTAAAAGTTGGAATGGTGACACCGTTAGTAATTGGAATGTAAGAAGTCGTAGTGCTGGGGGTTTAGCTATGTTGGCTATTATGGACGAACCGAAGGCGTTTTTTCCTACTAATAAATTTTGGAATTCCCCTGATAATTTACAAATCTTTTTAAAAACCGCTGAACGTAAAGTCGAACGTTATCTTGATTTGGCGGTTGGTGATGGGGGTTTTAATACGGAAGGTGATGGCTATGCAAGGGAATCAGCTAGAATGATTTTTCCTTTTCTTCATGCTTATCAACAAGTCTTGGGTAAAGATTTGATTACAGAATCTCATGCGGCTCAAATTTTGCCTAATGCTGTGATGCGTATGGTTAAGCAAAATAATCAAGGTTATATTCCTTTTTATGGAAGGCATCGTAATGCGGTTGATAATTCTATTTTTGCCAACGGTTTATATACGACTAAGGAGGAATATTTGCCTGCCGTTTTGTGGTTTTTTGATAATTATTTTGGGGTGAATGGCGATGGCAGTTTTGGAGTTGGTAAATATTCTCCTCATGATGCAATTTATGCTTTAATGGGTTATAGAGATGATATTGTGCGCCAAAATCCAGCTAAAATTTTTACCCATAATTTTGTTGATCAACAAAAAGGATTATTTGTTTTTCGTAATCAATGGCAAGATGAAAATGATTTTGTTACTAGCATTTATTTAAAATTACAAGCAAAATTAGGAGGTTGGTCATTTCCTGAAGTTAGTAGTTTTAAAATTACAGGATTTGGCACAAATTGGGCAACGGCAGGAGTTAGAGATGGTAAGCAAGAAAATGAGAATCTCGTTAATTTACCTAATGCTCAAAATTGGCGTACTTCAGAAGTTTTATCTTTTTTTCAAAAAGAAGATGGCTCTGGTATAGTTACTTTGAAATTAAATGACATCATCATCCCTAAAACTGAACCCCCTATCGGTATTAGGGCTTTACGTTCTTTTGCCGTTGATTATAGTCAGAAAGCTGGAACTCCTGTTTTAGTGGCGATCGCCGATGTGGTTGAAGGATCAACAGATAATCCATATTTTGCTCAAAAAGATTGGATTATGCACACAGAAGGCAAGGTGACTATCAAAAACAATCAATTCACTATTGACAATGGCAAAGGAGCTAATTTAACAGGGGTATTTGTTACACCAAATCAAGTTAAAATTACTTACGAAAAAACGGAAAGTGGGGGAAAAATCACTGCAACAGGAGGAAACGAATTTTGGGTAGTAATGACAATCCAAAAAGGAGAATCACCTCCAATCAAAATTAGAGGAAAATCCTTAGATGCCAGAGTTGATGTAGGGAAACAAACTATTCGTTTTATTAATAATCGGCTTGTGTTTGAACAATTTTAGTAATGATTTAAGTATCACAGATTTTCAGTCTGTAATCAAATAAATTTAAAATTACAAATAAAATGATTGTGATACCATATTTTTAACTGGGATTTACTCGCATCAAAACTTGACCATATTCCAAAGGTTCGCCATTTTTAGCCACTATTTCAATGATTTCGCCCGACACTTCTGCCTCAATTTCATTCATTAATTTCATAGCCTCAATAATACAAACTACCTGCCCTTTAGAAACTCGATCGCCAACTTCGACAAAAGAAGGTTCATTGGGTGCTGAGGCTTGATAAAATGTACCTACCATCGGCGAAGTAATCTCTACCCAATTAGGGGTTTTCGATTTAGGGCTGTTATCGGGAGGTATTTCAGAGGAAGAAGAAGTTTTCTCAAGAGAAGGAGGCATTTCTTGAGATACAGGAATAGGGGCAACATTCACGGGATAAGTAAAATTAGAACTAGAATTTTTACTTAAAATTAACTCAAAATCACCCTCTTTAATGGTTAATTCTGTTATATCAGTTTTGGCGATCGCCTCAACAAATTCACGCAATTGGTTAAAATCTATGGACACTTTTCAATTAGTTGTTATAAATAATCAATAAATAAATTTCAGAAGATTATTCTCTACCGATATAAGAATCATTACGAGTGTCAATTTTAATTCGTTCACCGATAGAAATAAATAAAGGTACCATAATTTGAGCGCCTGTTTCCACAATAGCAGGTTTCGTACCGCCAGTAGCTGTATCACCTTTAACACCCGGATCAGTCTCTGTAATTTCTAATACTACAGTATTTGGTAGCTCAACATCAATAACATTATTATTCCAAAAAAGAACATTAACTTCCATTTCTTCTTTGAGATACTTAACTTGATCGCCAATTTGTTTGCCACTTAAACGAGCTTCTTCAAAACTTTCCATATCCATAAAAACATATTGATCTTCGTCAATATAAGTATGTTGCATAGTACGTTTTTCCAGATTAGCTTGAGGTACAGTTTCCCCCGCCCGAAAAGTTTTCTCCATGACGTTACCAGTTTGAGCATTTTTTAATTTAGTCCTTACAAAAGCAGAACCTTTACCAGGCTTAACATGAAGAGATTCAACTACTTTCCAAACATTATTATCTAATTCAATAGTTACCCCGGGACGAAAATCATTACTGGAAATCATAAAAAATTTTTCTTATTTAATTTAAAAATATCAGTATTTATAATCTCTTAAAAGGGAACTATTGACAAGTAATTATCACAATTGTCAATTTTTTTAAGTATCAAAAATTATGCTTATTCTGAGAAATAGGAATCTTGTCTGGGATTATATTGTTAAATATTATTGAATAATATTGCTTTAATATTTAAGGTATAGAAACAATTGTAATAATGGGGAAGGACTATAATGGAATCATTAAAATTAGTCATCAATTATCTTTTAGGTGAGTCATTAATCAGATTATTTTTATTAATTGTATTTGTTTATATAATTAGTCTGATGTTAAAAATGTTATTAACATTATATAGACCTTTTCACTTTCTTTTTTGTCCAAAATGTGAATCAGAAATTAGTCGAACTAAAAGGAATTTTCTAGTAAAAATAATTACTAATTTATTAGGAATAAGACCTTATTATTGTAATAATTGTCAATGGAAAGGTTGGAAATTATCTCCAGAATTATTACAAAAATTGCATCAGAAAAATGATTAAAAATATTGGAAAATTAAGAATAGAATTGATCTTTTTTTAAGGAATAAAAAGGACGCTTAAAGCGCCCTTAACAATATGTAATATTTTATCGAAGAATTAATTATTAAAAATACATTCCTGCTTCTTGTACTTTTTCGATTTGTTTTTTCTTCAAGACTAAAAGAATTTGAGATAACATAATTCCACCGATAAACAACAGTAACCACTGAAGACGTGCTGGACTTTGTAAGACTACTTCTGTGTCTTTTTGACCAAAACCGCCTACATTAGGGTTATTGGTTAAAGGTTGGGCAGCTTCTACTCGATCGCCAACGGCTACAATTAATTCTACACCTGCTGGAATACTTTCTACAGTAGTTTTGTTATCACTATCAGTAATAGTAACTTCATAACCACCAGCTTCTAAAGTTTTAATATCGGCGATCACCCCACTAACAGAGGCTTTAAAAACGTTATTATTACTTAGTAAACCAGTAGGATAAACTTGACCTCTACCACGATTTGCCCCTAAATGAACAGCATATTTACCAAAGTGAATATTAGCATCAGTAGCTGGATCGGGAGCTAAGACAGGAAAAATAATTTCTTGATATTGATCACCCGGTAAAGGGCCAACAATTACCCAGTTATCTTGTCCTTCTTTATAAGATTGAAAGTAAACATCGCCCATTTTTTCCTTCATTTCTTCGGGAATACGATCAGGAGGGGCAATTTTGAAACCGTCAGGTAACATTAAGACTGCACCTACATTTAAGCCTCCTTTTGAACCATCGGCTAAAACTTGTTGGGCATCTTTATCGTAAGGAATTTTTACTACTGCTTCAAAAACGGAGTTAGGTAATACAGACTGAGGAATTTCTACTTCAGAAGGTTTAGCAGCTAAATGGCAGTTAGCACAAACAATACGACCGGTGGCTTCTCTTGGGGTATTAGGAGCGGTTTCTTGCGCCCAAAAAGGATAAGCTGAAGCTGATTGAGGCATACTGGAAAATACACATAAAATGGCGATTGCCACTAAGAAAATTTTGCTCATGGATTGTAAACCATGATTTAAAAAAGAGATTTTTTTCATTAATTCAGAAATAATACTCAAAAGTTAATTAAACGAAAAATTAAACATTAACAATAATTAAGAGATTAATAAAACTTAATTTAAAATTATTGTTCTATTGTCAAAGGTAATTAAGCCCACCAAGGAGATTCACCCGTACGAAAATCAGTTTCTTTCCAATCACTAAAGACAAGTTTATCATCAGTAACATCAGCATGAACTAAAGCTAAAGATAAAGGAGCAGGGCCTCTGACTACTTTGCCTTCATTATCATATTGGGAACCATGACAAGGACACATAAATTTATCTTCACTGGCATTCCAAGGCACAACACAACCTAAATGAGTACAAACCGCATTTAAACCATAAGATGCAATATTTTTGTCTTCTGTAACTACTACATAAGTAGGATCACCTTTTAAACCTTGAGCTAAAGTACGATCGCCCGGATTATGATTAGTTAAAAAATCACTAACAATAATATCATTACCCAATTTATCCTTAGCCGTTAATCCAGCACCTGCACCGCCGCTAGAAGCAGGAATAAAATATTTAACCACGGGATATAATGCACCTGCTGCCACTCCTGTAATCGTGCCAAAGGTGAGTAAATTCATAAATTGACGACGCCCCATATCGGGAACATCATTAGCAGACATTTGAGTCATAATACATTACCTATTTTTATTAACGCTTGTAATTCAAAGATTTTCTGATATAACCTTAAAGATGTTGTTTTTCTATTATTACAAATAATGTGCCTATTTATCTTTTTAGTTTGATCAATAAGTTAAGAACAATTATTTTAAGGTGCTAGTCTTTGTCTTGTCCAAGTCTGATCCGATTGTCTAGTATAAACTAGGCGATCGTGAAGACGATTAGGTCGTCCTTGCCAAAATTCAATTTTCACGGGTTTTAATTGATATCCCCCCCAATTAGAAGGGCGAGGAATAGGTTTATTGGCGAATTTTTGTTCAAAATGACCTAAATTCTCTTCTAGTACCTCTCTGCTTGAAATTACTTGACTTTGCGGCGATGAATAAGCTCCTAACTGAGAGCCTAAAGGTCTAGTTGTAAAATAAAAATCAGATTTTTCTGCCGATATTTTGCTAACTTCCCCTTCAATTCTTACTTGTCTTTCCAATGCACCCCACCAAAAAACTAAAGCAGCATGAGAATTTTGAGCTAAATTTTGACCTTTTTGACTATCATAATTAGTAAAAAAAATGAAACCGTCTTCATCAAAATCTTTTAATAAAACGATTCTAGCACTAGGTTTATTTTCTTCGTTTACCGTAGCAAGAGTCATGGCATTTGGTTCGATTAAATCAGACTCTAAGGCTTGGTGTAACCAAATTTCAAACTGTTTAAAAGGATTAATTTGGGCTTGAGTTTCTATTAATCCATCACGAGTATAATTTTGACGTAAATCAGCTAAAGAAACTTTATTCATGGTGATTTTTTATGGTTAATTAAGTTAATAATTCTTTGCGTTAAAATCATTATATTTCTTTTAGAATAATAGAAAATTTAACGTAATTAAAAAATTATGAAAAGTCAAAGCAACCCAAAATCTAAAGAAGACGAACAAGAATCCTCTTTTTTCGGCCTAAAAAATTTGCTTAATATGATTAAGAAAATTTTTAGTAATACTTTTTACCAAGCTAAAATTCCTGAAACTTCTATTAGTCTTTATCAAGAATCCTTAAGACAAATACGCAATATTGCGGCGATAGCCAAACAAATTGATGATGTGAAATTTTCTGGTAAAGAATTTAAGACTTTTGTTGGAATGAATATGGAAGTTACCAAGAATGAAGGACATTTTGAAGGATTAAAAGATAGTATTGATTTATTACGAGTAGCACTAGAAACTAAAGATTGTTTTTTAAAAATTGAATCAACAGAAAGTCGTTATCAGGCTTTTGCTCAAAAAGATTTTTATGACTATATTTTTGAATTATTAGAAACCCATACAAGTAAAGATCAATTTAAAATTTTAGCAGAAAAAAAACTAGCCGAAACAATCCCTAAATTGAAAACTAGTGAAGGAAAAACTGCTTTAGAAGCCTACATGATTCAGTTAGATATTTTAGCAAAAGATGAATTGGGTTTAAAATTATTATTTTTATTCAAACAATACGATTTATCTAATTTTGCCTTATTAAAAACCGTAGCGGATATTGCTGATACTTTTTATGATCGCAACTTAATGGAATTAAAAGAGTTTACGATAATTGTACAAGTACAACCAGAAATTTTCTTGAAGTTAGGCGAAATTATTCAAGTACCAAAAGCAAAAAATATCCCTGATACTTATGCCATGATCTTACAATATATTGCTCTGAGAAATCGTCATAATAATTCCTTTTCTCAATTTCAACAATTAATAAAATTGCTTAAAGATTGGGTATCTTTTTATCAACCAGTTTTAGCAATTCGCACTGAATATCCCCCCGAAGAATATAAACAACCCCCTATTTTTAAAGAAGAAATTCCGGGCTTAACTTTATATAATAAATATCAGAATTATATTGATATAGTTTAAAAATTAGATAATGGACAATTTATTAAAAAGGCTCAGAAAAATTTATCGTTATAGCATAAATAAGGAATATAGGATAAAATGCCCAGAAAATTTGGAGAAGTAGCTTTTACTTCTGAAGTGAAAAAAGTTCAAACAGAAAAAGGATCGAGAGAAACTTATGAACGTTATATAAATCAAGGAGAAGCTAATGATACTATTACCGATAAATTGAGAGAATTTATCACTCAAATTGATGGTTTTTATTTAGCTACAGTACAATCTAACGGTTATCCTTATATTCAGTTTCGTGGCGGTGAAAAAGGTTTTTTAAAAGTATTAGATGAAAAAACTTTAGGTTTTGCTGATTATGCTGGTAATTTACAATATATTACGGTAGGTAATTTGTCTGCTAATTCTAAGGCTTTTATTTTTTTAATGGATTATCGTCATCGTAAACGCATTAAAATATGGGGTAATGCTAAATATATTGAAGGTGACGAGGCTTTAATTGAGAGTTTGCGTATTCTTGATTATCCTGCCAAAATTGAACGAGCGATTTTATTTGAAGTAGAAGCCTTTAGCGAAAATTGTCCTCAACATATTCCTTTACGTTATTCTGAAGAAGAATTACAGGCGATCGCCAATCCTTTACAAGAGCGTATTATTGAGTTAGAAAAAGAATTATCAATACTTAAACAATTAGAGGGGAAAAACCTTCCGCCTCTAATCTGAATTTAATTCAAAATGAATTAATTAACTGTAGATTTTTTTCTATGTTAATTGAGATTAATAAGGCCATTTCCAGTTAGTAATTTCTGGTTTATCGATACCTTGAGTATGAGCATAATTAAGATTATCAATGATTTCATCTTGCATTTTTTGTTTAAGATAAGCTGCCCGAGAACCTAATTTTGGTACTCGATCAATTACATCGATAACTAAATTAAAACGATCAATTTGATTTTTAATGGCTAATTCCAAAGGTGTATTAATGTTGCCTTCTTCTTTATAACCTCTGACGTGAAGACGTTCTTGAGATAGATGACGGTAAGTTAATTTATGAATTAACCAAGGATAGCCATGAAAATTAAAGATAATCGGTTTATCGGCGGTAAATAAAGAAATAGAATCCCGTTTAGAGATACCATGAGGATGTTCTTGATCATCTTGTAATGAAAATAAATCCACTACATTGATAAAACGAACTTTCAACTCTGGGCATTCTTCTCTTAAAATGGCGGTAGCCGCTAACGATTCCATAGTAGGCACATCACCACAACAAGCCATAATAACATCTGGTTCATCAAAAGCTTTACCTTGATCGTCATTACTTGCCCATTCCCAAATACCAAGCCCTTTGGTGCAATGTTTGACTGCGTCGTCAATATTTAAGTATTGTAAATGATTTTGTTTGTCTGCTACAATCACATTAACGTAATCTTTACTGCGTAAACAATGATCAATCACACTTAATAAACAATTGGCATCGGGGGGAAAATAAACACGAGTAACATCAGCACTTTTATTAGTGACTAAGTCAACAAAACCGGGATCTTGGTGGGAAAATCCGTTATGATCTTGTCTCCATACGGTGGATGATAGTAAAATATTTAAAGATGAAACTGGCGATCTCCAAGGTACATGATTTTTAGAAATATCTAACCATTTTGCGTGTTGATTAAACATAGAATCGATCACGTGAGCGAAGGCTTCATAAGTGTGGAATAAACCATGACGGCCAGTTAAAAGATAAGTTTCTAACCAACCTTCTAAAGTATGTTCGCTCAACATTTCCATGACACGGCCATCGGGAGATAATTCGCCTCCTTCTGCATCTTCAGGTAAATAGTCAGCCATCCAAACTTTTTTAGACGCTTCATAAATAGGATGTAAACGATTAGAAGCGGTTTCATCCGGTCCAAAAACTCGAAAACTATTCATATTACGAGCCATCACATCTCGGAGAAAATAGCCCATAATTTTAGTAGTTTCTACTTCAATTTTACCCGGTTCGACCACTTCAACTGCATATTTAGCATCTCTAAAATCAGGCAAATCTAAATCTTTACGAATTTTACCGCCATTGGTAACAGGATTGGCACTCATACGGCGATCTCCTTTCGGTGCTAATTCTTGCAATTCAGGGATTAAAGTACCATTTTGATCAAAAAGCTCTTCAGGTTTATAACTACGCATCCATTGCTCTAATAACTGCAAATGCTCAGGATTATTTTGCATTGATCCCATCGGTACTTGGTGCGATCGCCAAGAACCTTCTGTTTTTTTACCATCAACAGATTTAGGGCCCGTCCAACCTTTTGGCGATCGAAAAACGATCATAGGCCATCTAGGGCGTTTAGGAATACCACTATCACGATTTTCTTTTTGAATCGCTTTAATTTTTAAAACACATTCTTCTAAAACTGCGGCCATTTTTTGGTGCATAATTTCAGGATCATCACCTTCAACAAAATGAGGCTCATAACCGTATCCAGTAAATAAGGATTCTAACTCCTCGTGAGGAATACGAGACAAAATAGTAGGGTTAGCAATCTTATAACCATTAAGATGCAAAATAGGTAAAACCGCACCATCACGGATAGGATTAATAAACTTATTAGAATGCCAAGAGGTAGCCAGAGGACCAGTTTCCGATTCCCCATCGCCCACCATAACCACTGAAATTAAGTCGGGATTATCTAAAATTGAGCCATAAGCGTGAGATAAACTATAACCTAACTCGCCTCCTTCATGAATCGAACCAGGAGTTTCAGGAGTAACGTGACTACCGATATGGCCGGGGAAAGAAAACTGTTTAAAAAATCGTTGCATCCCAACAGCATCTTGAGTTTTATCGGGATAGGTTTCGGTGTATGTCCCTTCCAAATAGACAGGGCCTAAAACTCCGGGCGCACCGTGGCCTGGGCCTGCTAAATAGATCATATTGAGATCGTATTTATTGATGAGGCGATTAAGATGAACATAAACAAAACTTAAACCCGGACTTGATCCCCAGTGACCTAACAGTCTATATTTGATATGTTCTGGTTTAAGATGTTCTTGTAATAAAGGATTTTCTTTGAGGTAAATCATACCTACGGCGAGATAGTTACAGGCACGCCAATAAGCATCTATTTTTCTTAATTCTTCTGAAGATAATAGGTTTTCTGTCATTTGTTGTTCAACCATGATCTTTAAATAATTTCATTTTTTGCAATGATCTTGTTTAAGATAGCACTAACAACTTGAAAAAATCAATCCAATCATTAAATTGTTTTATTAGTAATTCATAATTTAAGTTCATCATTACTCTTCTGGTAGAATAAGATGATAATTTCGATTAGAGAATCGATAGTATTTCAATTAAACTTTGACGGTGATGTTGGCGAAAACGTCCAATACCTCGATAACCATAATGACCACTGATGATGGCCATGATGATAACCATAAGCACGAAGGGTAAAAGATGACAAAGTCCACTTTTCTCACGGTGGTCGGAATTTGCCCTAGATAATAAATTAAGTTTTCTGCCATTTTTGAGCTATTTAGAGGTTATTTATTGTTTTTCTTCTTTTTACTTCTATTCTCTCTTAATTCTCTATAAAATGAAACAGCCCAGCCCTTATTAAGGGGGTTTGGGGGATCATATTTTATTAGGAATCCCATGTTTTGAGATAAGATCAATTTCACAGCTAAAAAAATTAAGTCCATTAAAATGTTAGAAAAAATTAAAGAATTAACCGCAAATTTTGCACCCCGTTTAATTGAAATTCGTCGTCATCTTCATGCTAATCCCGAATTAAGTGGGGAAGAATATCAAACCGCCGCCTATGTCACTGGTGTTTTATCTTCTTGTGGTTTAACAGTGAAAGAAGGTATCGGTAAAACAGGGGTTGTAGGCGAATTATTAGGAAAAATTAATGATAATCGTATTTTAGCTATTCGCACTGATATGGATGCCTTACCCATCAATGAAATTACTAATCTTGAGTTTGCTTCTCGTAAACCTAATGTTATGCACGCCTGTGGCCATGATTTACATACTACCATCGGATTAGGGGTAGCGATGGTTTTAGCTCAATTAGATGCGGATTTTTTGGGCAAAATTAGATTTTTATTTCAACCAGCTGAAGAGATTGCCAAAGGGGCAAATTGGATGGTTAAAGATGGGGCAATCGCCAATGTAGATGATATTTTTGGTCTTCATGTATTTCCCTCTATTCCCGCCCAATCTGTAGGCATTCGTTATGGTGCGTTAACAGCTGCTGCTGATGATTTAGAGATTATTATTCAAGGAGAATCTGGCCACGGTGCGCGCCCCCATGAGGCTATTGATGCCATTTGGATTGCTTCCCAAGTAATCACCACTTTACAACAATCCATTAGTCGCACTCATAACCCTTTACACCCCATCGTTTTAACAATTGGACAAATTAACGGCGGCAGAGCTCCAAATGTAATTGCTGATCAAGTTACCATGACTGGAATTGTGCGATCTCTCAATCCTGAAACTCAAGCCAAATTACCCCAATGGATTGAGGATACAGTTAAACATATTTGTTCCTGCTATGGAGCAAAATATCAAGTTAATTACCGTCATGGGATACCTAGTGTTCAAAATGATCAAAATTTAACTAAACTAATCGAAAATGCAGCGAGAGAGGCATTAGGTGACGATAAAGTGATTATTATTAATGAACCTTCTTTGGGTGCGGAAGATTTTTCTGTCTATTTACAACAAGTAAAAGGTACAATGTTTCGATTAGGAGTAGGAAAAATCAATCAAAATAATTATCCTTTACATCATCCTCGTTTTGAAATTGATGAATCAGCCTTAATTACAGGGGTTGTTACTTTGGCTTATTCTGCTTATAAATATTTTCATCAATAATGGCTATATTTGGCGATCGCCAAAAAAATAAAGCAAAAATAAAAATATTTCCTCGATAAAAATGAAATTTACCAAAGTTCAACAAGCCCGATTATTTCAATTAAATCAACAATGGGATAGAGAAAAAAAAGATTGGATAGAAGTATTTTTACAATGGCGTTTCTCCGTCATCCCAGCAATTTTACCAAGAGTTTTATTTTGTACAATTTTTGCCTTCATCTTATCCTTAATTTATCATTTTTTACCTAAAGAAACTTTCACCTTTTCTTTAACCATAGAAAGTGGTTTAATTCCCGCCATTTTTTTAGCTTTATTATTAGTATTTAGAACCAATACAGCCTATGATAAATTTTGGGAAGGTAGGAAATTATGGGGTAATTTAATTAATCATATTCGTAACCTAGCCCGATCAATTTGGATAGCAGTTGAAGAAAAAAATTTACAAGATCGAAATGAAAAAATTATTCATATTCGTTTATTAATTGCTTTTATTTATGCCACTAAAATTTATTTAAGAGATGAAAAAGTTAACGAAGAATTAATTAATTTAATGCCTAAAAAATGGTATGAAAAATTAAAAACCATGAATCATCCTCCCCTAGAAATTGCTTTTTGGATTGGTGATTATCTTCAACATAAATTTGATTGTAAATGTATTAATCCTTATCAATTAACGGCTTGTTTAAAATTACTTGATAATATGGTTGACGCTTTAGGTGGTTGCGAAAGAATCAAAAAGACACCTATTCCTCTGGCTTACTCTATTCATTTAAAACATTTATTATTTTTATATTGTTTAACTTTCTCTTTTCAAATTGTTGATAATTTAGGATTTTTAACTGCTGTTATTGTGGCGATCGTTAGTTTTACAGTATTTGGGATCGAAGCCATTGGTATTGAAATTGAAAATCCTTTCGGCTATGATGCTAATGATTTACCTTTAGATGATATGTGTCATACTATGTTTAGAAATGTTGAAGATTTAATTAGTCTTGCACCTTCTGTGCGTCATTGGAAAGAAATTAATTTTAAAGAGGAATAATTATGCAAATTTTAGCTGATGATAATATCACTTTTGAAAAGGCAATTAAATTAACGCAAATATTTTTAAATAACTATCAAAATTTGAATGAAAATGATCAAGAAATAATAATTTCTTCTTTGGTAAAAAGTGAAAATGGGGCGAGAGGTTTCTTTGTTACTTATTTAACTGATAATCGTGAAATAGCTGATATACCTAGCGAAGGAGTTATTAAGGGTTTAAAATCTTCTCCTGAAATTGTATCAGAATTATTAGTTAAAAATGTCGCTATGTCCACTGCCATGAAAATTAGTCATCAACGCAGTGAAAATGAAGAGATGGCTCAAAATTCTGAGCGAGTTACGAATAGAAGTATTCAATTAATTAAAGATTTAAAATTAGATATTGTTACGGAGAAAATAAAACAATTAATAACAACAATTACCGAAAAAAAAGGCATTTATCAAGATTTTTTGAATCGTTGGAATTATGATGATCAACAACAAGAAATGATCAAACAAAATTTGCAATCTCTTGTTTAATTTTAAAATGAAAAGATACTTATATTCAATCGTGAAACAGGCATCCTGCCTGTCGCACAATCCTAAAAGTGGAGTATCAAGAGGGCTAATGCGAAAATCATTATTTAATTTACAAAATACTACTCTAATCTTAAAATATTTTTTCGATATTTTACTATTTTTCATGCTATTTCAACCAAAATCCCTTTTTTTTGCGTTGAAGGATGATTAGAGTTTGATTCTTCAATTATTAATTGATAAGCATCTTTAATATTATTTTCTAATTCTTCTAAAGTTTCGCCTTGACTAAATATACCTGGTACTTCTTTTAATTTACCAACATACCAACCATCATCAAGCCAATACTCTAGAGTAAAGTTAAATTTCATATTCGTTTAGATTAAATTTTGATTGTGATTTTAGTTTATCTTACTTTTCCTAATATTAATACTTTTTTTCCTAAAAATCATACTAATTTAAGTAACTTGAGATAACTATTTCTTAGTTAAACTCGAAATGGAAAAGTATATAAACAAGAATCATAAATTATGTTCAAATCTGTATTATCAGCATCGATAATTTTGGCAAGCTTAACCGTTTCTTCTTCGGTATTAGCTATTGATCTTACCACAGGAATATGGAATATATCTGCGGTTGATAATGCTAATAATACCTATGAAGGTACAACACTAAAGTTTACATCTCAGATTGACTCAGTATCTGGAAATTCTAATGTTGAAGGATATTTTGATTGGATAGGAAATAATAGCTCTTTGGGAAGGGAAATCTTTGTTGGCACTTTCTTTTCTGATTTAAGTTTAGAATTAAGCGGACAAGAGATATTACCCCCTTCTAACAATATTGTTATTGCTTTTTATGAAGGTGATGTTACACCCGACGGTAATAGCATTCTCAACGGTTCTTGGAGTCGTCTTCCGGGAGGGCCAGCATTAATACCAGGAAATTGGACAGCTACCCGACAAGTAGTAACTCCTCCTAATCCTGAGCAAACTCCTGAACCTACTTCTATGATAGGTTTGTTAGCGTTGGGTATTTTAGGCGGAGTTTCTCGCTTGAAATCTTCTCAAAAATAAAATACTAGAGACTTTAGGCGATCACCATTAGTTTTATGGCGATCGCCATTATTATAATTTTAAAATTAATGTGCAAAACAATCAACTAAAATATTAAATGAAGTATAGAAGAAATTAAAATTGATTGGAGTTTATGATGAATCAAAGCAAAACTATACCAAAACTAGATAAAGTAAAGCAAACTGTAGCTAACTCTCGCCTTCGTCGTCAAGAATTAGCATTAGCCAGTTTACAGTTAGAAGAATTGATTGTTAAATTGGAGCAAGAAAACCGATTGAGACGTATTCAGCAGTTAGATAAGGCGTTAGAAATTTGATCAGATATAGATTAGAGTTGTTGCCAAATAGTGTTTTATTGTTAATTCTAACGAAAATTTGCTCACTTTTATTATCTTAATAAAATTTCGTTTAAAAATATAAGATTTTTTCTAAACATAAATCGCTTATTTCTTCTTTTGATAAGGATTTATGATGAGCATTTATAATACTATAATTCCAATTACTTTGATTAAGAATACTGTCATTTTTTTCATAATTTAATAAGATTAATTGAGGCATTATTTTATGACCATAAACTTTAATTGATTCAATCTCTAACGCAAAAAAACCTTGAGAAAATTTAGGATTTAAAGCGGTATCATATTCAAATTTACTGATCATTAATTGACAAGAATATACTTGATTTGCTGAAAATTCACCCGCTTCTTTAACAGTTTTTGCCCTAAAAACAGGTATTAAATCTTGAAAAGGAATATTAATAGTTAACCAGATATTAGTTAAAGTATCAAAAGAATAACAATAACTAATTCCTTCATATTTTCCTTCGCATCTAGTAATAAATTTATAGCGTTTGCCGTCTCCTTTTACCCTTAAACTGATTCCTTCATAATCAGATAAATCTAAAGGAGGATCAAAGTTTTTTGCCCGAATTGATGCAAAGCCGCCATTATTTTGAACTGACACAAATCCCGTAAAAATAGCGTTATTTTCTGCTAATTTAAGTTGACTTTCACTAACTCCCCCCATTACTACATCATTAACTATTGTCCATTTTTCTACCATTTCTATCTGATTTTGCGTAAAATCAAATAAGGTTTTTTCTTGATCATAAAAACTATTAATTATTTTTGTTGTCAAATTAGGGTATTTATGTTGAACTAAATTAATAATTTTATTAACATCTTTAAATATTATTTGATCTAAATTTTTATTACTGTTTAAATCCTTCGTAATAATTTCTATTTCAGAATTGAAATTAACTTGATTTTTATAGGTATTTTCTGTTAATAATTTTATGGAATAATTATGATTTAATAAGTTATTAATTAAGTTAATATTTAAGTCAGATTCTGAATCGATAATTAAAATTTTATTCATATTTTTTTAGCTCAATTGTTAAGAATTGTTATCTTCTGAATCTTTATCTCAAATATATGGTAGTGTTTGGCGATCGGCTTGGCTGATACGTTGGCGATCGCCAATAATATAAACCTCAAAATAGGGGGAAAATATCTTTCACCCCTTTATATTCCCAAAAGAGTATTTTTAAGCAATTACTCTAACTTGATATTACAATTATTTTTTCATGGAAGCCTTCACTTCCTCAATTTCAGCTAAAGATATTTCTTGCTTGTCTCCTGCAAAATCGTTGTCTGGTGTTAAAAATAGCATACAATGACACTCTTTTCTTTCTCTCATAGGCACGCAAGGGCAATTCCAAAAAGTATTTTTGACCTCTGCTTCTTTGTCTTCATAGTGACGACAGGGGCATAAAGGCGCTCCTAAAGTTTGTTTATGTCGGGCTAAACCTTCAATGACTACGGCGGTTACAGAAGAATCCACACAAAAATAGGTGTTAGTACGTTTTGCATATTGTTCAGCAAAATTTTTCATGGCTACTAACATTTTATCTTCGCCAATATTAGTTGATGATGTCATAATTAAATTTTTAAATTTCTTTACTTATTTTATAACTATACTTGAGTTTTTCTAATTTTTTATTCTAAAATTAATTTAGATCATTCCTAAATGTTCATTGATTTTACAAACTAAGGTATTAGGTATTAAATATTGAGTATTAGATTAGATAGTTTTATTCTTTTCCATTATCCATTACTCATTACCCATTCCCCAACACCCTATTCCCATTTATTCATTTTGTGTAACATTTAGTGATCTCTGATGTTAAGGGGTAATCATCGAACCAATACCATCATTAGTAAAAATTTCTAACAGTAAAGCATGAGGAATTCTACCATCAATAATATGACAGGCTTTGACACCTTGAGCTAAAGCTCGGACACAACAATTTACTTTAGGAATCATGCCTCCGGAAACTATTTCTGTGGTAATCAATTCTCTAGCCTCTTGAATACTTAACTTATACAAAACACTACTTTTATCATGATAATCTTGCAAAATACCGGGGGTATCAGTTAACAAAATTAATTTCTCAGCCTCTAAAGCCGCCGCAATACCCCCGGCAACTGTGTCTGCATTAATATTATAGGCTTGTCCATTTTCATCCGTAGCCACACTAGAAATAATAGGCACATAACCATTATCTACTAATGATTTAATCAAATCAATATTAATTTGACTAACATCACCCACAAAACCCACACTAGCAGAATCTAAAGGTTTCGCCGTAATAGTATCGGCATCAGTGCCACATAAACCTACCGCTTTGCCTCCAGCTTTATTAATAAGGGCTACTAATCCTTTATTTACCCTACCAACTAATACCATTTCTACTACGTCCATGGTATCTGCATCTGTAACTCTTAAACCATCTTTAAATTGAGGTTCAATATTTAGCTTAGTTAACCAAGTATTAATTTCAGGACCTCCACCATGAACTACAACAGGATGTATGCCTACAGAAGATAAGAAAACTATATCTCGAATTACTTTATCTTTTAAAAAATCGCTAGTCATAGCAGCACCGCCATATTTAACCACAATAATGCGGTTACTAAATTTTTGAATATAGGGCAATGCTTCGCTTAAAATACGAACTCTAGTTGCTTCGGTTTCTCGAAAATACTCACTTTGACTCATACTAAATAATTAATATTTATTAGAAAATAAATTTAGCTAATGCTTTAAATTTATTAGAGTACTAGGTTAGTATTACTTAAAAATGTTCATGATAAACAATAAATAAGAAAGAACAAATAATTGACAATTGACGATTAAGGATTGACAATTAAATTTTAAACAAATATTGATGATCAAATGAGCAATAATAAATTGTTAATAACTGGGGGTGCTGGATTTATAGGCTCAAATTTTGTGCGTTATTATGCCCAAAAATATCCTCATGATTCTCTTATCGTCTTAGATGCCCTTACTTATGCCGGGAATAAAGCTAATTTAGCACAGTTAGAAAATAATCCTAATTTTAAATTTATTCACGGTAATATTGGCGATCGGCAATTAGTCGATCAAATCTTAGCAACAGAAAATATAAATATCATTGCCCATTTTGCAGCTGAATCTCATGTCGATAGATCAATCATTGCACCAGATGCCTTTATTCAAACCAATATAGTGGGTACATTTACTTTATTAGAAAGTTTCAAAAACCACTGGATAAGCCATAATAAGCCTGAAAATTATCGATTTCTACACGTTTCTACTGATGAGGTATATGGTAGTTTAAACTCAAATGATCCCGCCTTTACCGAAACAACCCCTTACGCCCCTAATAGCCCCTATTCAGCCTCAAAAGCTGGAAGTGACCACTTAGCAAGAGCTTATTATCACACTTACCAAATGCCCACAATTATCACCAATTGTTCTAATAATTACGGTTATTATCATTTTCCTGAAAAATTAATTCCTTTGATGGCGATCAATATATTATTAGGAAAATCCTTGCCTGTTTATGGAGACGGACAAAATATCCGAGACTGGTTATATGTAGAAGATCATTGCAGTGCCTTAGACGTAGTAATTAATAAAGGTACAATCGGTGAAACCTATAACATTGGTGGCAACAACGAAATTAAAAATATTGATTTAGTTCAAATTATTTGTGAAACAATGGACGAAATAGCCCCAAATATCCCCACCAAACCCAGTAAAAAATTAATAACCTTTGTCAAAGATAGACCAGGCCACGATCGCCGCTACGCTATTAATAGCAATAAAATCCAAACAGAACTAGGATGGACACCAAAATATACCATCGAATCAGGATTAAAAGCTACACTACAATGGTATCTAGCTAACCCTCAATGGTGGCAACCCCTTTTATCTCAAGAATATCAAAATTATTATCT
>CAZWLZ010000003.1:0-34543 GCA_964634505.1 uncultured bacterium
AATTACCATGAGTTAACATGACACCTTTGGGAATAGAAGTTGAGCCTGAAGTGTATTGTAAATAAGCAATTTGATCTTGATCAACATTAGGATTTTGCCATTGATTAGCTAAATTGGGATCAATTTTTTCCGTATCAATCCAAGTCATGGCTTCAAATTCAGGAAACTCATCTTTAACATTTTCGATTAAAGATAAAATACTTTCATTAGTTAATACAAATTTAGCATCAGCATCCTTGACAATGGAGCGTAATCGGGGCAATGTTCGTTTTAACCTACCCGACTCAGGGGGAGGTACGGGAATGGCAATTACCCCGCTATATAAACAACCACAGAAAGCCGCAATTACTTCTAAACCTTGAGGATATAATAGTAATGCCCTTTCTCCTTTGGCGTTGAATGTTTGTAATAACGAGGCGATTGTTTTAGCGTGATGATCTAATTGTGCGTAACTTAAGGGAGGCGTTTCTTTTTTGCCGTCAATTAAAAAAGTGTAAGCGTGTTTATTTCCTTGATTTTCAGCACGATAAAGTAATAATTCAACTAAAGTAGTAGGGGCGAAATTAGACATAGTTTAATTAATCTTAATAATAATCATTAATTGTTAACCTTCCATTGTTAATTGTCAACTATTAACTGACATTACGCAAAAATAGAATTAGTTGTTGATTGGAGGTGTCAGGTGTCAGGTGTCAGGCTTCAGGTTTCAGGTTGAAAAAAAAAACAAAAAATTTCACTGTTTTTTCTTTTGACTTAGTTTTTCCATTAAACTATGTAACATTCTGCCAATTTTTTCACCTTTGTTTGATAAGTTTTTTGAAGTTTTAAACTAATTTTATCTTATCGTAAAACCATCTTTTCTTGATTAACCTAACCCCTAATACCTAACATCTAATACCTTGTCTCTGGGTAACATCAGCTATTAAGACCAATCAAAGTTTTAGATATAGCAATATACACTTGTGTTGAAACAAAAAAAGGATAGAGACAAGGGGTTTAAACCCCTTGCTTTAAGTCGTAACAGTTATGGCGATCTATATTTAATTTTTAAAGACATTAGTACGAAGTGCTATAATGTTCGTTGTATTATCATTACTAGGATATTTGGCGATCGCCAAATATGTCTATATTCGTTCTTATAAAGATGATTAGAGAGATTGAACCAAATTTGAATTATTTTTATTAACTTGATAATTAGAAACAATATCTCGAAAATTATCGCCGTCAATAGTTTCTTGGTCAATTAAAATATCCACCAATAGATCAACTAAAGCCCTGTTATTTTCGATAATGTCTTTAGCATTTTGATGACAAATTTTAACAATACTACGCACTTGAAGATCGATTTTTTCAGCAATATCTTGAGAATATTCTGATCTATTTACGGTATCATTACCTAAAAATATCGGTTGCTGATCTCCCTCTAAGGCCAATACTCCTAAATTAGACATCCCCAAACGAGTAACCATCATGCGGGCTAGATAAGTCACCCTTTCAATATCACTACTAGCTCCTGTGGTAATTTCGTCTTGTCCAAAAACTATTTCTTCGGCCGCTCTTCCACCTAGTAAAACTGTAATCTTTGCTAATAATTCATTTCGAGAGTCTAAGCCTTGCTCTTCATCTGGGGTAAACCAAGTTATCCCTAAAGCCTGTCCTCTGGGTATTAAAGTTACTTTTTCCATAGGTTCATGCCCATTAGTCAAAGTGCCTACAATGGCATGACCGACTTCATGATAAGCAATAAGCCTTTTTCCTTTACTATCATTTAAAGCCCTTCCTTCCATTCCCGCTATAATACGATCGATCGCCGCATCAATTTCACTCATGGTAATTTCTTCTTTTCTGCGTCTGGCTGTCAAAATAGCCGCTTCATTCAATAAATTAGCTAAATCAGCCCCAGAAAAACGAGGAGTACGTCTAGCAATGATTTTTAAGTCTAATTCTTCGCTAATTTTTTTATTGGCACTATGCACTTCTAAAATTTTTAAACGCCCTTCTAAATCGGGGTAATCAACCATAATTTGGCGATCAAACCGACCCGGTCGTAAGAGAGCAGAATCTAACACATCAGGGCGATTGGTAGCTGCTATGACTATAATTCCGTTATTTCCTTCAAAACCATCCATTTCTGTTAACAGTTGGTTTAAAGTCTGTTCCCGTTCATCATTGCCGCCTCCAATACCGCCTCCTCTTTGTCTGCCCACTGCATCAATTTCATCAATAAAAATTAAACAAGGTGCATTCTCTTTTGCTTTACGGAATAAATCTCGCACTCTTGAAGCTCCAACCCCTACAAACATTTCTACAAATTCTGATCCCGAGATACTGAAAAATGGAACTTCAGCTTCCCCGGCGATCGCCTTAGCCAAGAGAGTTTTTCCTGTACCCGGAGGCCCCACTAAAAGTACCCCTCTAGGAATTTTAGCCCCGATGGCCGTAAATTTTTCAGGAGTTTTCAAAAAAACTACTACCTCTTGTAATTCCTCTTTAGCTTCATCAATTCCAGCTACATCACTAAATTGAACTTGAGTTTTAGCCTCCATTTGAAATCTTGCCCTAGATTTGCCAAAATTCATAGCACCGGATGCTGAATTAGCCGATCGCCGAATTATCAAAATTAAAATTAAAATAATTAAAAAGAAAAATGATAATTGCATTAATCCAAGAGCAGTTGCCGTACTTTCAGCAGAAGAAGTGACCTCAAAATCAACTTTAGAATCTCTAATTCTACTAATTAATTCATCATTTTGATTTAATAGTTTTATCCGTTTAAATTGATTCGCATCTTGTCCTTTAAAAAAAACTTTGGCAACATTTGTAGCTGTATCTAACTCTATTTTATTGATTTGGTGTTGATCTAATTTTTGTAAAAATTCACTATAAGAAATAGTGTCTTTTTGATTCAGTAATCTTAATTGACTGTTGTTATTTTCCGTATTTTGCGATAATGAAAACATTTCTTTTTCTTGATCAGAAGAAAGATTATCTTCTGTTGTATTTGCAGAAATAGGGTTAATAATTAATAAACTTTGAAAAATAAAATAACTGGTAGTAATTAAACTAATAATTTTAGACTTTTTGGCGATCGTTTTTTCTTTGATAAAATTTAATTTTTGTCTCATTTTTAATGATAAATATTTACTAAATTATTTACGAATATTTTAACCTTTAATTTTATTACCTATTCCTTGTAATATTCCTTTGCCAATCAAACCGATTCCCTTACCAATCACCTCAGTTAAAATATACACTAATCCTTTTCCTATTATATCTACTATTGCTTTAACTGTTTTACCAATACCATCTTTAAATTCGATCGCCAACGTTACAAACCAAGGCAAACCCTTTAAGTTTGACAACTGTTGATAACGAGGATGTTTAATTTTTAACTGAATAATTCCCTCATAATTTAAACTAAAAAGTTGATATTCATCTTCAAAAATATTATTCGGATTTTCCCAATATTTTTCTTGTCGGTATTTCCACGTTAAATTATTTCTAAACATGGCTATTTTTCGTGACGATTTTCTTTCTTGATCATATAATTTATATCGAATGGATTCATCATCTGAAAAAGTATTAAGAATAAATTGCATAATATTATTAGCCATATTTATTAACAAATTTTGTAATAAAATTTCTTCAATTTCTTGACCATTTTTACTACCAAAAATATAACTTTCATTATCTATAATAATATTATCTTCAAAAATCCAATAACTAAATAAGTCAGCAATAAAAGGAATGTTATCTAAAATTTCTATCTCAATAATTGAAGTTTCTTGCCATACTAAATTAAATAAATTTAACTCATTTTCCTTATTATTTTGATCGGGATAATATCGACTTAAAAAAGTTACCGTTGATGTTTGCCATAAATCTTTTAAAAGAACAATTTTTCTGCTCAATAATTCCTCTTTTGTTAAAGTAATAATTTTTAATTCCTCAATAATTCTTTTTAATTGATTGATAATGATTATTAATAATTCTTGTTTTTTATTAGTTTTTAAAATATCAATTTCTAATATTTTCCCCGTACAATTTTTAACAGAAGATTGAATTTTTAATAACGATAAATCAAAAGCATTTTCAATTAAATTATTATTTCCATTAGTAATAGATAAAGACGGAAAACTATTAAGTAATAAGGATGTATTTTCTATATTATTATCCTCTTCATTTTTTAAAAAATTTGATACATAATCATAACCACTAGGAAGCAATTGAGATAATAACCAACGACTTACTTTTAACTCTCTTTTTCTTCCTTGCCAAAATAAAATATCCCAAGAAGATAACAAATTTTCTGTTAAATAATTATTAATTATCTCTAACTCATTTTCTATTTTTTTAATGCCAAATTGACATTGATTATAAAGCCAACCACCAATTTTTTGATTATTATTTGATACCTTTTTTTCTGCTATAAAAAAAGTTTTACCTTCTGCACATATCCTTAAACCTTCTACTAATTCTTCTATTTTGATCGTTTTAGGACAACAACCTCTAACACCTAAAATATTTTCAATAGTTTTATTTGTACCTATTGGAGTTAATAAAAATATAATTAAATCAGGATATTTTTGATGTAATTGTTCACATAAAATAGCCATAGAGTTTAATCTTTCTGGATAACGAATTAAATCAATAGACAACAACAATAAATTAGGTATTTCTTGGGCTAAAAGTTCCGATAAAGCAGCTATTTCCGTTTGTGCTAATATTTTTATGTCTTGATATTTGATGTTTTCTAAAGCAGTAAAAATTGCTAATCGAAAAATAGGATCATCATCTAATAAAAAAACTGTCAGAATGGAATTATTTTGATTAGATAAATTCATTATTAGGTATTAGGTAGTAGGTGGTAGGTATTAGGTGGTAAGTAATTGTTAATAATAGGTAATAAGGTAATAAGTAATAGATAATAGGTAATTATAGCAATGAACAGTTTTGGTGAAACAAAAATACTATAGAGACAAGGAGTTTAAACTCTTGTTTTTGTTCCAATAGTTATGGCGACTGCCTATATTTTGAAATAAAAGGTATTTTAGTTTAATAAATTTTTCGTTAAATCTTGGTTTTTTTGAGGTGTTAGAAGCAATTTTATCACTTCTAACACCTTCTTTTCACCTAACACCACATACCAAATACCTAACACCTTCTTAGAAAATAATTAAATTAACATATCACTTTGATTAGAAGAAGACAGGGTATTCAAATTAATTTCGACAGAATCATCTTGACGACAATCATCTTGAGAAAAAATATGATGATGAGATAATTCACCTAAATAAATTCCCAAAGATAAAGCTGTTCGTACCATAAAGCCTTCTGGATCAACAGGAGAAGGACAAACTTTTTCTTGGTGACACCATTTAATTAAAGGCATCACCTGATCTAAAGATTTGCTACTAACTGCCCCATTTTCCCAAATTACTAAACGATTATATCTTTCTTCTTCAATTAAATGAACAGCTTTAATCCCAAACACAGTAGCCAAAATTCGATCAAATGAACTAGGTACTCCACAGCGTTGTAAATGTCCTAAAATAGTAGAACGAGTTTCTATATGTTCAAGTAGAGAATAACAATTTTCCTTGGTTAAATATAGTTTTTTACTATATTCATCAATCAAATCAGCTAAAGTTTCAGCAATATAATTATCTTTATTTCCTTTTAAATCTTTTACCCCTTCAGCAATTACCACTAAAGCAAATTTACGGCGTGAAGCCCTTATTTTGGCAATATGCTTACAAATATTTTCAATCAAATTTTCTGTTAATTGAGGGACTAATTCAGAAATAAAAATAAAATCTGCCCCTCCAGCAATACCAGAATGTAATGCTAAATGCCCTGCATCTCTTCCCATTACTTGTACTACCATAATACGCTCGTGACTGGCAGCAGTAAAGGTTAAATCATACAGTGCTTGAGTTACGGTATTACGAGCAGTATCAAATCCTACTGATCTTTCGGTAAATGCCACATCATTATCAATAGTTTTTGGCACTACAATTAAATTCCAGTTTCCTTTTTTTGCTAAATCATAAATAATGTCTAAACTACCATCTCCACCGATGGCAATCAAAGCATCTAAATTCAATCTTTTATAGCCTTCTAATATATCTTGAGTTACATTTTCTTCTTTGGCATTACCCCTACTTAATGAGCCTAAAACACTGCCACTAAGAAAATGCAGGACATCTAAACCTTGCAATACTCCAGGCAAATCATAGCCATTATCGGTAATACGTAAATGTTCTGCTTGTATATGTCCTTTGACTATATCAATAAAACCATCCGTACCTTTGGGAATACCAAAAACTTCCCAATTTTTTAAGGTTGAATATTTTACAACTGCCCTAATAATTGCATTTAAACCAGGACAGTCGCCTCCGCTAGTAAGAATTCCAATTTTTTTTTTCATGATTTTAGGCAATATCGAAGATGGTTATTTTTGATATTTTTAGCTAAACAAATCTAATTTGATTTAATTTCAAAAAGTTATTATTTTTTGAGTTTTTCAATCTTTGTTTATCTATTTTTTAATATACTTAATATACAATGACAAGATTAATTTTTTTTGATTTTCTTTAATTCTCATAATTGTGGTATAGGCTTCTAGTCTGTTTTCTCTGGATAAGATTTAATTTATTCACTGACGTTATGCACTGATGTTAAGAATAGAGATAGGATTAAAATATGAAAAAAACTTATCTACGCACAAAATTTATTGGTTTCAATATTGCATAAAATTTAAAATCTATCTCAATTAAGAAATTAAGAAGAAAAATTATCAAAAATTCTTCTAGTAGATACTTTAGTATTACCAAAAGAAGTAATACAATTTAATTTTAAAGTATCTATTCTATTTAACAACAAACCTTACTGAAAATTAGGATTAAAAGCGATGGAATTTTTAATTGTATATTTTATTATTGGTGTAATCTTGATATTGAGCTTCAAGTTTTTTGGCATTTGTAATGAATGGGATAGACATACGATTTTTACTCTGGGACGTTTTAGTAGAATAGCAGGCCCTGGACTTTACTTTTATATTCCCATTTTACAAAGTGTTAAATATCAAGTTGATACAAGAATAAATACTTATACTGTGCCACTTCAAAAAGGACTTACTCGAGATAATATTCCTGTTGAAGTTGATGCCATTGTTTTTTATAAAGTAGATAATGTTAAATCATCAATTCTCAAAGTTGATAATTATAATACGGCAACTCAATTAGCTGTAAGGTCATCTATTCGAGATATGGTAGGTAAATCTAATTTAGATGAACTTCTTACCGAAAGAGATAAAATTGGCGAAATTATCATGGAACATATTTCCTAATTTGTTTCTCAATGGGGTATCCTCATCATTGGCATTGAAATTAAAGATGTAATCGTCTCAAAAGAACTTGAAGATGCTATCTCTCGTGAAGCCGCTGCCGAAAGGGAAAAAAGAGCAAGACTTAAACTTGCTGAAGCTGAAGAATTAGCTGTTGATTCCATGATTAGAGCTGCTGATAAGTATGCTAAAAATCCTGTTTCTTTACAATTAAGATCAATGAATATGTTATATGAAATGTGTATGGAAGGTAAATCAACTATGGTATTTGTGCCTACCAGTAACGACGCTAAAGGTGGAATGCCCAACATTATAGGAATAGAAAGCATTAAAAATTTACTTGATGAACAAAAATCAAAAGAAATAATTGAATAATAAATACCGTTCTATTTTTTCTTTGAGTTTTTGCTCCTTGGGATACATAGATCATACCAAATTGACCATCGCCAGAAAATTAATTACAAGCACGACGTTTACGATCAATTTCTGGTTCAATCCAAGAGTAAGCAAAATGACTCACACTATTAACTTGGGGAGTGTTATTTCTAATGCCATTCATTTGAGTTTCTAAAGATGGTCGATTATCTTGATCTTGTCCCCAAAGTCCCGCTAAAACAGGCATAACCTTACTCTTTTGACTAGAAGCATTTAAAACTATTTTAACTTGTTCTAATATACAATTATATTTTCCACAAGTAGCGTAAGACATAGGATGCCATTCTAAATTAGATGAAAAATTATCCCAAGGTTGTAAACGTGAATCAAATCCCACATCTCCTATAACTTGATTACCGTCAGGAAAAAAAACAGCTCCTGCTGGTATTCCCCTTTGATTCACTTGAGAGGAAGCAAAATCGAGAAAATCAATGACTCCTTGGGCTGCATGGGCAACGGTAAAGTACCATATATCTAACTGTAATACAGATAAATTACTACTAGCGTTAGGATTTCTGCCTTGCCAAAGGGGTGTATCTTCATCAGGATAAAGTTTTTTCATGGTAGCTACATCATTGGCATTGATATAACCTTGAGTAATATATTTTTGTAAAAGCCATCTACCTTGTTGATTTTGAGCTCTATTTAAGAGAACATTTTGAGAGTATTTGCTATAAATCCATAAGTCTTTCACTTTGCTTACTACTGATTCTTGTCCACTACCACGAGGATAACGAATATAATCAAATAATACGCCATCTGGACGGCGTTGTAATACGGCTTGTAATAAGATTGAATAATCTTTACGGGCTTGAGGATTGTAAGGATCAACAAATGCTTGAGATTGATCATGGACAAAATCAAGACTATTTTCCCCTTTTCCATTTCTAGCTAAAATGTCTTGTTTTGTGCTATCTTGTGCATAAACATAACCAAAATTGAGACTAAATAACCAAGCATACACTTTTAAGCCTCTTTCACGACCTTTTTTGATGGTTTCAGCTAGTAAGTCTTTATCTTCATAACCGGGTAAGTCTGCTACACTTGCCCAAGGAGTGTAGTTGCTATTTTTTGGTAATAAAACTCTACTATCTCCTAATACTTCCACATTAACTCGGTTGTAGCCTAAGTTGACTATTCGATCTAAAACTTCATCGATTTTCCCTTCTTTCACATCACAAGGATATAAGCGTAACCAAATGGCTTGTTCTCGAGGCCAGTTTTGGTTGCGACATTTGCGTAAGATTTCGGTGTGTTGTTGAATGATATTTTGATATTCTTTAATGGCCTGAAGATTTTTGTTTAAAGATGCCTGTCTTAAATTTTCTTTTTTGGCCACTTCTTCTGCATTGAAATGACAGTAATTATTGTTGATAGCTGAAGATACAGATTTTACGGCGATCGCCTGAATTAATATTGTTATCAGAATTAACAAAAAGTTGATACTGAGTTTTGCTGAATTTTTAAACCACACAATTTTAACCATTACCTCATAATTATTTTTTATTATCAATTGTCAATTATGCCTTTTTTCAAACTATATTGTTGTAATTCTTGAGTTAATTGAATATCAACGGAGGCACTTCTAGCACCACTTTGAATCGCCCATAATTTTAAGTCTTCGATTTGATCTTTGGCGATCGCCGCTAAAGGTACAGTTTCATCAATAGCTCGTAATATATCTTCTGTGACAAAATCTCGTCTTTCTCCATACTCATTAATTGTACTAAAAGCGATGTGCATAGCGTCAATAATAACTTGTTCAATTTCTGCACCACTAAAATCATTACTTTGTCTTGCTAAAGAATCAAAATCAAAATCTCGTAAACGAGAAGGACGTAATCTTTGTAAATGAACTTTAAAAATATCTTTTCGTTCACTTAAAGTAGGTAAATTTAAGAAAAAAATCTCATCAAAGCGACCTTTTCGTAATAATTCAGCAGGTAAAATGCGTACATTATTGGCTGTAGCTACAATAAAAACAGAGGAAGTTTTTTCTTGCATCCAAGTAACCAGACTACCAAAAACACGGCGAGAAGTACCCGCATCGCCATCTACTCCAGAGGAAACACTACCAAAAGCCTTATCAATTTCATCAATCCATAAAACACAAGGTGCCATAGCTTCAGACAATTTAATCATTTGACGTACTAAACTTTCACTTTGCCCCACAATACCACCAAATAAACGACCAATATCTAAACGTAATAAAGGTAAATGCCATTCATGGGCGATGGTTTTGGCACTCAAAGATTTACCTGTGCCTTGAATACCAGCTAGTAAAACTCCTTTAGGATTAGGAATGCCATAATTTCGAGCTTCTTCAGAAAAAGCATCTTTGCGGATTCTTACCCATTGCTTTAAATTATCTAAACCGCCTACACTTTTAAGAGATTCGGCTGGATTATAAAATTCTAAAATACCTGTTTTTCTAACCACCTGTTTTTTTTCTTCTAAAACCGCATCAATATGACTTTCATTTACTTGCTGTTTACTGGCGATCGCCTTAGCCAAAACTCGAGTAATTTGAGAGCGACTTAAACCTTGAAATGCTTTTATTAACTCTTCTTTAGCCGAACCTATCAACCGTAATTTATCATTACTAACTAATTGACTAAGTAAATATTGTATCTCTTCTACATTAGGTAAAGGAAAATCAATTACAGTGGTTTCTTCACTAATTTCTAAGGGAATTTCTAACTTTTGACTACTTAAAACTAGAGTTTTGCGAGTTTGTTTTAATTGTTTTGCTAAATTTTTTATCTCTCTAATAATAGGCACATTACGAATATCATTAGGACTTTTTAAAACAAAATTAATATCTTTTAAAAGAAAAATATTGCCATCTTTTTCGGGGGAATTAATAATGCGATTTAAAGCCCCCATGACCGAATTTTTATCACTTTGATCATCATACCAACCTTTAGCCATATCCCAAACTAATAATTTACGAACAGGTTGAGAATATTTAGCTAAAATAGTCAACAATTCTTCTACAGGTTCTTCTTCTACTGATACAATATATAACAATGAATAGCGAGACCGTAACATTAAATCTATTTGTTCGATTAATTCTTTTTTTTGAGTTGTTAGAGTCAATTTATTATTCATTTAATTGTTAAAAATTTTTCAGCTTAACTATCTAGTATCACAAACATCTTGCTTATTATAAATTATCTCTAATGCACTATCAATAAACCTAGAGATTAAAAATTTTATTTGCTGATGTTAAATTTACCAATTATAGCAAACAATGGAAGACTTAGAAAAATACAATTTTTGTCTTGTCGCACAGGCAGGATGCCTGTTATCCATATAAAAGAATGGGCTGGGAAGCCCATCCCACTGAATTATTAGCCTCCTTTATCCCCCTAACCCCCTTAAAAAGGTAGGGCTGTTTCCTTCTAAAATTTCTGATGGGGATAAATTAAGAAGTAATGAGAAATAATAAATAATTTTTTATAATTTACAATCAGAAATTGATTATCTCAAGATTTTTTATTATTACTTAAAATAAGGCAAGAAGAAACCCCCCCAATACCCTAATACCCTAACACCCCAACTTTGTACACAACAAGATTAAAAAATATTCGCCTTAGTGAAAAAGCCGTATCCGATGCAGAGAATAAGATAAACTGTTTAAGGGATTCAATCCTTTCATAATATTTGGCTTGTGACTAATGACAGATGATAAATAAGAATTTTTTTCGGTGGCTATCCTTAAATATATGGTCAATTTTGCTTTTGGCGATCGCCAGTTTAATTACTATCCCAATTTTAACAGTGACTAAAAGTATTTTTTCTGATTCAGCAGAAATTTGGAATCATTTAGTAGAAACAGTTTTACAAAGTTATATTATCAATAGTTTGTGGTTAATGGTGGGAGTAACTATCGGGGTATTAATCATTGGTGTCGGTTGTGGTTGGTTAGTCACCATGAGTGAGTTTTGGGGTGCAAAAATCTTTGACTGGTTATTGCTTTTACCCTTAGCAGCACCTGCTTATTTATTGGCTTATACCTATACCAATATGTTAGATTATTTCGGTCCAGTACAAACCTTTTTAAGAACAATTTTTAAATGGGAAAGTATTGATGATTATTGGTTTCCTCCCATTCGTAATATTTGGGGAGCGATCTTAATGTTAATATTAGTTTTATATCCTTATGTCTATTTATTAGCGAAAGTAGCATTTTTAGAACAATCAACATCAACGATAGAAGCTAGTCGCTGTTTAGGTTGCAATCCATATCAAAGTTTCTTTTCCATTGCCTTACCCTTAGCACGTCCATCTATTATGGCGGGATTAGCTTTAGCTTTAATGGAAACTTTAAACGATTTTGGCACAGTACAATATTTCGGCGTTGATACCTTCACCACTGGAATTTATCGCACTTGGTTAGGTTTAGGAGAAAGGGTTGCTGCTGCCAAATTAGCAGGATATTTGATGTTATTCGTCTTGACTTTAATTATAATTGAACGTTGGTCACGAAATCACGCCCGTTATTATCAAACAGGCAACCGAAACCAAGCATCAGTTAAATATAAATTAAAAGGAATCAATGCCATCCTAGCTTTTTTAGCCTGTGCCATACCTGTTTGTTTTGGTTTTCTTATTCCTATTATTTACTTATTTTCTTTAACCTTTCAGACGGCAGAAGAAACTATTAATAATGACTTTAATACTTTAGCCCTCAATAGTTTTCTCATCGCTATTATTAGTAGTCTATTGGCGATCGTCATTTCTTTAATTATGGCTTATGGACAAAGATTAAACCCCAATATTATCAATATAACCTTAGTTAGAGTAGCCTCAATGGGTTACGCCATACCCGGTTCAGTAATTGCCGTAGGAATATTAATTCCTTTAGGAATTTTCGATAACCAAATCGATCAATTTATGAACGATAAATTTAATATTGCTACAGGCTTAATATTAAGTGGTACAATTTTCGGCTTAATTTATGCTTACCTAGTACGTTTTTTAGCAGTATCCTTTAATACCTTAGAATCAAGTTTAGAAAAAATAAAACCCAGTTTAGATGATGCCTCCCGTAGTCTAGGAAATAGTACTTTCATCACCCTTATCAAAATTCACACTCCCTTAATGTGGGGAAGTATTTTAACCTCTGGAATGTTAGTTTTTGTAGATGTAATGAAAGAATTACCAGCAACCTTAGTAATGCGGCCTTTTAATTTTGATACTTTAGCTATACGAGTTTATCAATACGCCTCAGATGAAAGACTAACAGAAGCTGCCACCCCTGCATTAGCTATTATTTTAGTTGGATTAATTCCCGTCATCATCTTAAGCTATCGACACAGTATCCACCTACCGACAAAAAGAGAAAATAGTTGACAGTTGACAATTAATCATTAATAGTTAATAGTTGATAGTTTTAAATTCCTATTACTCAACTTAAAATAAAAATCAACTAAATTATGACTATAAAATCTTCCTTTTCAAAATTATTAGCCTTCATTTTAATCGTAGTTATTAGTTTAACAGGTTGTACAAGTGCCACTGGTTTAACTGGAGATTATTCTAAAGATACCTTAACAGTAGTACAAAATCTTTCCACCGCCATTGAATTACCTCAAGACGCTGAGAATAAAAAAGAAGCTCAAAATTTAGCACGAAAACAAATCAACGACTATATTTCTTTTTATCGCCGTGATAACAGCTACGGAGGCTTAAAATCTTTTACCACAATGCAAACAGCCTTAAATTCTCTGGCTGGTTACTATACCTCTTATGGAAATCGCCCTTTACCAGAAAAATTACAACAACGTCTTCTTGATGAATTTCAACAAGTAGAAATTGCTTTAAAAAGAGGATTTTAATTACATAAAGTACATCAAAAATGCCTATTATTTTTTTACAGGGGATTTAATTCTCCTGTTTTTTATAAAAGCGAATTATTCCCAATTCAGTTCCCTATTACCAATTCCCTTCCATCAAAGGAAAGATTATATCAAAATAATAACCATATTCTGGAGAACCTTTAAAAAAAATTTCACCCTGATTAGAATCAATTAAATAACAACTAAATAAGAGACTAGATAAATGGTTATGAGGGGAAGAAATATCTGTTTTGTTTAAAGATAATATTTCCTTATTAATCATCTCTTGTAAATTATTTTTAATAGTTTTAAATTGCGAGATAATCCGACTATAAACAGCAACATTTTCAGGATAAATGCCTTCTTCTAAACAAGAATGATTTACGGAAAGAAAAAATCTAATTTTATCAGACTGAAAAGATATTTGAAATTGTATTTCACCCCCCGAATATGATCCTTCAATTATTGTTAATAAAAGATAATAAATAATTTGCTTAATTTTATTTTTATTTAACCTCCAATGATAATTACCGGGTGTTAAAGATAAAACAATTTTTTGCTCCTTTTTGTTCGTGATAAATTCTAAACTATTAATAATTTGTTGAGATAATGACTCCAAATCAAAACAAGTTAAATCTCCTGTATCCATTTGATTATAACTATCTAAATCAAGTATTTTTTCGATAATTGTATTCATATCTTGCCCACTATGATAAATAATATCCAAATATTCTTCTTGTTTTGTGGTTAATTTACCGTAAATACCTCTTTTTAAAATACTTGTCATCCCTATAATTAAAGTTAAAGGATTTGATAATTTTTTAGTTAAACTACTACTCAAATTATCAATAATACATTTAAGATTATCCTTATTTGAATGAATTAAATCTGAAGAATTTTTACTTAAATTTTCATTAGTTTTTACTTGAATTAATAATCTATTTCTTTCGTATTCTGCTAAACACCAACGGGCAGTTAAATTAACAAAATTAATATCTTTTAACGAAAATTCATGAACTTTCGTATCCATTATTTCTAAAACACCAATACAATCGCCATTACCAGCTATTAAAGGACTTCCCAAATAAGAAGTAATACCATAACATTGAGCTAAATTACTTTGATAAAAAAAAGAATCTTGATATAAATTATTAATAATTAAATTACTTTTACTATCGATTACATAATTACTAAAAGTATCATTTTTTTTTATTTTTCTGCTTTGAAGATAATTATTTATCAATCCATTTTGGGATAAATCTTTAACTGATTTTATCAGTAATTCATCTTGTAATATTACACCTAAAATACAAATAGGAATATCTAAATTATGAGCAATTATTTGAGTAGCTTCTTCAAAAATAGGGATAATTTTGTCTTCTAGTAATCCTAATTTTTTTAAAGTAGTTAATCTTTTATTATTTCTCTGTTCTAATGTTAAATTATCCAAGATACAAAAAAGATTAGGTTTATGAAAATCCATTGTTATTAAGATATAATTGAATTTAGTTTAATTGTATTTTAATTTGACATTTGTGAGTAGAGTTTTTTTCACTAAAACCTTGATTTTACTGAAAAAACTATAAGTATAAAAAAGCAAAGTTTTACTATATCAACTAATAATTTAACTGGTGTAAGGAAAAAATTTTTTTTACTCTATGTAATAAAGTTTTTGTCAATAAATTAAGGTTTTAACAATTGGATGTTATTTTTATTTTTTTAGTAAATCTTTTTGTTCGTAACTAGGACGTTTTTGTAATCAATATTTTCAAGATTGTATCACAGTCACTAGCTAGGATACTTCGTTAACAAGGAGTTTAAACCTCTTGCCTAAAGCATTCATTGAAAAGAACAAGTCTTAACTTTCCTGTCTGTTGCTATAAATGGGGTTGCTCTGAATATTACCTATGCTACATTAAAAGTAAAAAAAATTTATCAAAATTAAAATTTAATGATAAAATCAATAATAATTAACACTTCAATTGAAATTAGTGTAAATGACTAATGAGTAATGATTGAGAATAATAAAGATCACAATATTGATTGGGAGAGAATCCAAAAGGCTTTATTGGTAGAGGAAGAATATGGATTTAAAAATATCCAGGGAAATCAATATCTTTTCCATGAATTTGTTTGTCAAAGTTTGGCTAATACGCCTCAAATTGAGAATGTTATTAAGTATAATCAATGGCAAAATATTGCTCAAAGTTTTGCTAACTATCCTGAATTTGATCGAGAAAAAAGACAGCAATTAGTTAATAATACTCGTCGATTTCTTAAGGAAATTCAAGCTAATTTAAGTTTGTCTTCTTCTTTAAATTTGCCTTTGCAAACTACTTCTATTTATGATCAAGTTCATCAAAATTCGACTGGTTTAACTTTAGATGATGATTTAAGTAAGTTAATTGAAATTGGTATTAGAAAAAAACCATTATTACAAAAATTAAGTTTATTTAAAGTTAGAGATTTATTATTTTACTATCCTCGAGATCATATTGATTATGCTCGTCAAGTTAATATTTGTGATTTAGAAGCAGGTGAAACAGTCACAATTATAGGCAAAGTAAAGCGTTGTGATTGTTTTAGTAGTCATAAAAATAAAAAACTTACTATTTTAAATATTGAAATTCAAGATCAAACTGATACTATCAAAATTGGTCGTTTTTTTGCTGGGGGTTATTTTACTAATAGGGGTTGGCAGGAAAAACTTAAACGTCAATATCAAAAAGGAGCGATTGTTGCTGTCTCTGGTTTGGTTAAAGAAAATAAGTACGGTTTAACTTTGGATAACCCTGAGATTGAAGTTTTAGATTCTCAAGGCGGTAGTCTTAATTCTTTAAAAATTGGTCGTCTTTTGCCTGTTTATCCTTTAACTGATGGAGTTGATGCTGATTTAATTCGTAAAGCCATGATCGAAGTTATACCTACTATACAGCAAATCGATGATCCTTTGCCTTCTGTTTTACTTGATCAATATAGTTTAATTGATCTTCAATTGGCGATCGCCAATATCCATTATCCCAAAGATAAAGAAATATTAATCAAAGCAAAAAGAAGATTAATTTTTGACGAATTTTTTTATTTACAACTTGGCTTTTTAAAACGTCGTCAAGAAGAAAAATCAGAACACAAAGCAGCTTTATTTACTCCTAAAGGGCAGTTAATAGAAAATTTTGCTAAAATGCTCCCATTTTCTCTTACTAACGCTCAGAATCGAGTTATTAATGAAATCCTTGAAGATTTACAGTCTGATACCCCCATGAATCGATTAATTCAAGGAGATGTAGGTTCAGGTAAAACTATTGTCGCCGTATTTGCTATACTCGCAGCCATTCAATCTGGTTATCAAGCGGCCTTTATGGCACCCACTGAAGTATTAGCAGAACAACATTATCGTAAAATAGTAACATGCTTTAATATGCTTCATTTGCCTGTAGAATTGCTCACAGGGTCAACTAAAACCGTTAAACGACGGGGGATTCATTCTCAATTAGAAAGTGGTGAATTGCCCTTATTAATAGGCACTCATGCCTTAATTCAAAACCCCATCAATTTCCAAAGATTAGGCTTAGTAATAATTGACGAACAACATCGGTTTGGAGTGCAACAAAGATCGAAATTATTAGCCAAAGGTAAAGCACCTCATGTTTTAACTATGACAGCAACGCCCATTCCTCGTACTTTAGCCTTAACTTTGCATGGTGATTTAGATGTAAGTCAAATTGATGAATTACCTCCCGGCCGACAACCAATTCAAACCATGGCATTAACTGGCCGACAAAGACAAAAAGCCTATGATTTAATCAAAAGAGAAGTCGCCCAAGGAAGACAGGCTTACGTAATTTTTCCCATGATTGAAGAATCAGAAAAACTAGACGTAAAGGCTGCTGTAGCTGAACATCAAAAATTTAGTGAAAAAATATTTCCTGACTTTCAAGTGGGTTTATTGCATGGAAGGTTAACTCCTTTAGAAAAAGAAAACGCTTTAAATGCCTTTCGAGATAATGTCACTCAAATTATTGTATCAACTACAGTTATTGAGGTTGGGGTTGATGTGCCTAATGCTACGGTAATTTTAATTGAAAATGCTGAACGTTTTGGTTTGTCGCAATTGCACCAATTAAGAGGTAGAGTTGGAAGGGGTAATTATCAATCTTATTGTATGTTGATAGGTGAAGGAAAAACCCCTAATTGTAATGAAAGATTAAGCATTTTAGAACAATCTCAAGACGGCTTTTTTATCTCAGAAATGGATTTACGTTTAAGAGGCCCTGGAGAAGTATTAGGTAGCAAACAGTCTGGTTTACCAGATTTTGCTTTAGCTAGTTTAGTTGAAGATCAAGATGTATTATTATTAGCAAGAGATGCTGCTGAAAAAATTTTATTACAAGATCAATATTTAAAAGGTGATTCTTCTTTAAAACAAGAATTAGAAAGACGTTATCAAAAGTTAATCGGTGGTGAGATTTTGACTTAAATTTAAAGTAAATTCATTATTTATAGCAGAAAATAAGTTAGTTTAGATTATTAGATTTAAGTCATAGTTACTAAAAATTAATAATTAACACTAATCAATAAAATAATCAATTTTCATTTAGAAAAATAAATATCACGTAAATAAATAAATAAAAGAATGATCATAATTGCGAATATAATTGCTATTTTACAAAAAGAATTAAAAAGTTATTTTTCTTCTCCTCTTGCCTATAGTATCGCTGCTATTTTTTGGTTGATTTCTGGGTTGTTTTTCGTGGTAATTTTATTAGGCGATCAAGGTATAATACAAAGTGTAGCATTACAGGAACAATTAGGCGAACAAATGCCTCCCATCGATGTAGCCTATCAATTTTTACAAGCATTTTTTGGCATTATGGGATCATTAATTTTGTTTGTTTTGCCTATTTTATCAATGGATTTATATGTTGAAGAAAAAAAACGAGGCACTTTACAATTATTGGCAACCTCTCCTTTAAGTAATTGGGTTATTGCAGTTGGTAAATTATTGGGGGTTTTAATGTTTTTTATTACTATGATTATTCCTATTTTTATTTATCAATTAATAGCGTTTCAAAGTGCTAATCCTCCTTTACCAATACAAGTACCTTTATTAGCTCATTTAGGCTTAATATTATTAGCAGCTTCTATTCTTTCTTTAGGGATGTTTATCTCTTCTTTAACTGAAAGCTCTATTTTTTCAGCAATTATAACTTTTGCTTTGGTAATTTTTCTGTCAATAATTGATTTAATTGCTAATAATATTGGGGGAAAATTCGGTGATGCAATTAGTTATTTTTCTCTTTTAAAAAATTATGAAAATTTAGTTCAAGGTATTTTTGAGAGTAATAATATTATTGTGTTTCTCAGTTATATTGTTTTGGGCATCTTTTTAACGGCACAGTCTGTTGAAACTTTTAAGTTTTCAAGACATTAAGATAATAATTCTTAATGATTTATTCAGACGCTGAAATAATAACTTAATAGCCTTAATCGTTTTTCCAATGCCCTTTAAGTCAGATTAGAAATAATAGTACTATAATGAAACCATAACATTTTAATAAAATTTTAAGATAAGTTTTCATTATGGGCAACAAAAATAAATCAGATCAAATTCTTTACACTAGTAAAATTGATTTAAAAGAAGAAACACGTTTAGAAATAGCAAAAATTCTTAATCATACTTTAGCGGCTACTTTAGATTTAAAAACTCAGACCAAACAAGCCCATTGGAATGTAAAAGGGTTAAATTTTTATCAATTACATTTACTTTTTGATGAAATGGCTTCTGAATTAGATGATTTTGTTGATCTTATTGCTGAAAGAATTACAGCCCTAGGGGCGATCGCCTTTGGTACGGCTAGAATTGCTGCCAAAAATTCTTTTTTACCTGAATATTTGTTGGATGCAGTAGGAGGAAAAGCTCATATCACGGCTTTAGCTGAAAGATTTGCTCTTTATGGTAAAAATCTTCGTGAAGGTATCGATAAAGCCGATGAATTAGGGGATAAAGGTACGGCTGACTTATATACGGAGGTATCTCGCTCTATTGATAAGCGTTTATGGTTTTTAGAAGCCCATTTAATTGAAGATTAATTAACTATGGTAGCACCATTGTTAGGACAAAAACAAGGGGTTTAAACCCCTTGTTAACCTCTTCTTTTTCTATGAACAAAACAAATATAAAAATGGTTGTTTTGCCAAAATATTACTAAATAGCTTTAATGGTGAAATTGAATATAACTAGAGGAAAAGATTTATAATTATTAGTTATTAACTCTGCTACGATAAACTATTAATTATGTCCAATCCTCTCGAAAATATTACTTCCATTCCAACACCGCCTGAAAATTTTAAATCTGGTTTTATCGCTATTATTGGGCGCCCTAATGTAGGCAAGTCAACTTTAATGAATTATTTAATTGGGCAGAAAATCGCCATAACTTCTCCGATCGCCCAAACCACTAGAAACAAATTACGAGGAATTTTAACCACTCCTGAAGCACAAATTATTTTTGTAGATACTCCCGGTATTCATAAACCTCATCACGAATTAGGGAGAGTAATTGTTAAAAATGCTATTTCTGCTATTAATGCTGTTGATGTGGTTTTATTGTTAGTTGATGTATCTCAAAAAGCTGGTGGTGGCGATCGTTATATTATTGAACTATTACAAGAATGTAAAACCCCTATAATTTTAGGTTTAAACAAGTCTGATTTACAACCAACCGAATTTGATCAAATTGATCAAAGCTACGCTTTAATTAATGAAAAAAGATGGGATACGGTAAAATTTTCAGCAGTTACAGGAGAAGGAGTAGCAACATTACAAACAAAATTAATTGATAATTTAGATTTTGGCCCTTATTATTATCCCCCTGATTTAGTAACAGATCAACCAGAAAGATTTATTATAGGGGAATTAATTAGAGAACAAATTTTATTGTTAACTCGTGAAGAAGTGCCTCATTCGGTGGCAGTAGTGATCGAAAAAATACAAGAAAAATCAAAAATAACTAAAGTGTATGCTGCTATCAATGTGGAAAGAGATTCTCAAAAAGGTATTATTATCGGTCATAAAGGCAGTATGTTAAAAGAAATTGGTAGCGTAGCAAGACAACAAATGCAAAAATTATTAGAAGGTAAAGTCTATTTAGAGTTGTTTGTTAAAGTACAACCAAAATGGAGAGAATCTTCTTCACTTTTAGCTGAATTTGGTTATAAACGAGAAGAATAATTTATTAGAATAAATACATTAAAACATCTTGTCATTAAACATGATCAAAAATTGCCTATTAATTAATTGAATTGTTCTATTCTTGACTATTATTATTTTTGTGAGACAAAATAATAGTTGTTGTAAAGAAAGTAAAGATTTTTTTGAGTATAACTAAAAATAGAGTTTAATATTAAATACAAGTTTCTATTTAAAAATGTTTTTGAAAATTATAATTAAAATAACTTATATCGCAAATAATGAATTTAGAAGATAGAAAAATTATTTTAATTTCTTGATGGCAATTTAATTAAAATATTTATTTCTCTTCTATCAATTATTTCTTAATATATATAAAATATATAAAATTTAACTTGATCGTTAAAAAGCTATGCCTATTTAGAGAAAATATACTAGCTTGAAAATTATTATTAATTAAAACTAATCGATTTTAAGAATGTGGGTATAGATTTATGAATAAAAATATATCAAATGAACAACAGAAAAAAAATAGTAGTGACAATAGAGAAAAAAGTCTTTATAAAACTACTTTATTAAGTTTAGCTGAAATGTTACAACCTCTCAAAGATGGAGATAGTAACGAAAATAGACAAAAAATTAAATCCATTTGCGAAAAATTATCTGTTTTGGGTAAAACGGCTAAAATTGCAGAATGGGTTCAATTAACTGAAACCTCCACAGTGGCGATCGCCGATACAAATAATGAATATAAAACCACTACTCAATTAATTATCAGAGAATTAAAAGAAGGTGCAGAAAAAATACTTAATGGCAGAAGTCAAGAAGTAAAATTAAGTGCCAAACTAAAAAAATTAGTATCAGAATCTTACCTAAGATTCATTGATTTAGAAAGAATTAAAGAAGAAATAAATCCTCCAGAAATAGGGGAGGAAACTATTAGTAGAGATTTTTGGAAAGAAACAAAACATAAAAAAACTGAGCTAGAGATAACTAATGATAATCAAATTACCGAAGAAAAAAAACAAAATGAAATTAATAACCAAGATGAATCAATCAATGATTGGCTAACAGATGAAACTAATGAAACTGATGAGAATGAAACCCAATTTGAAGTCTCTTCTGTCTTTTTAAGAGAACAAGGAAATATAACGTTAAATAAAGACTCAGAGATAGACGATGAACTTGATAAATTATTTTCGCAAGATTCCCAAACCGAAGATTTTTTGGCAAAAGACACTTCTTTAGAAGATGATTGGGATTTAGATATGATGGAATTTGAGGAAGAAAATAGTGAAGATGATCTATTAGATATATTGGACGATCTCGACGATGAATCACCAAATACCATAGGAAAAGTAATAGTTAGTAAATCAAAAATAACTCACATCACACAAAACAATTTAACCTATGAAGACTTCAATGATCTGGAAAATGTTATTGATCAATCACCAGAAAAATCAATAAATTTTGATACCTTAAGTTTATTAATGGAAGATTTAATCTTGGACTATCAAGAATTTGAATCTTTAGATCAGTTTATAGAGTCTGGCATTAATTTGGCTTATCATACTACGGTTAATTGGGAAGAATTAAGTAACCTTATTGAAGGAATTGAAGATAAGATAAGCACAAACGATGTAGAACAAGAATTATCTTTTGTTATTAATAATGTCAGCAATTCTCCCGAAGTGTCACAAGAATTGAGTGATTTAGATCAATTATTAGTTCAAGCAAGAGAATCAACTCAAAAAACTGCTTGGAGTGGTAACAGTAATAAAATTAATAACGCTCCGACCAAAAAAGTTTTTGAACAAACCATGAGAGTTCCAGTTAAACAATTGGATAGTCTTAATAATCTCATTGGAGAAATGGTAGTAAGAAGAAATAGACTAGAAGAAGATCAAGATCGCTTACGGCAATTTTTAGATAATCTCTTAGGTCATGTTCAAAATATGACTGATGTAGGATCGAGAATGCAAGATTTATACGAAAGAAGTTTGTTAGAAGGTGCATTAATAGCCTCGAGAGAAAAAAATAAAGCTACTGTTAAAAGTCAATTAGAAAGATCGCAAAAAAATACCAAAACTCAATTAAATTCGTCAATAGTCGGTTTTGAGGGTAATGATAATTTAGAAAAAGTTGAACATAGTACTCCCCAATTAGATGATTTAGAATTAGATCGTTTTAGTGGTTTTCATTTACTATCTCAGGAAGTTTTAGAGTTAATTGTTCGAGTAAGAGAATCAACTTCTGATATTCAATTCCTAGTAGATGAAACAGAACAATTAGGGCGTAATTTAAGACAAGTAACTACTCAATTACAAGAAGAGATCAATAAATCAAGGATGATCTCTTTTAAAGAAACTGCCGATCGCCTACCCCGTGCCGTTAGAGATATTTCTGTTTTCTACAAAAAAGAAATTGAGCTTAAAGTAGAAGGAAAAGAAGTTCTCATTGATAAAATGATTTTAGAACATCTTTGGGACCCTATTCAACAAATTGTTAAAAATTCTATTACCCACGGTATCGAAATCCCAGAAATTAGAAAAGAAAGAGGAAAACCTTCTACGGGGACAATTACTATTCGTGCTTTTTTACAGGGGCCTCAAACTGTTATTTCTATTAGTGATGATGGGGCTGGAATTGATGCAGAAAAAATAAAAGCTAAAGCGATCGCCAATCAATTAGTAACCCCCGCAGTGGCGGCCAATTTAAAAACTCAAGACATCTACGACTTTTTATTTTATGCAGGGTTTTCTACTAAGGAAAAAGCCGACAGTTATGCTGGTAGAGGGGTTGGGTTAGATATTGTACGCAGTAAACTTAATGAAATCAGGGGTACAATTAACATCGACTCAAAAATGGGCATCGGTACAACTTTTACCATCCGATTACCCTTAACTTTGACCATTGGTAAAGCCTTATGCTGTCTCAATGATAACGGACGTATCGCCTTTCCTTTAGACGGAATAGAAGACCCTAAATATTTTAATCCTAAAGATATTAAAACTAATGAACAAGGACAAAAATGTATCCCTTGGCATGGTGAATTATTACCTTATCGATCTTTAAGTAGTCTGCTTACTTATAATCGCCAAATTAGTCGCAGTATTATTTATAAGAGTAACAGCGAAGACCAAGTTATCCCTATTTTGATCTTAAGAGGGGGCAATAATTTATTAGCAATTCAAGTAGATCAAGTAATAGGGGAAGAAGAAATTGTAATCAAACAAATATCAGGCCCTCTGCCTAAGCCAAAAGGCATAGCGGGTGCAACAGTTAGAAGTGATGGCACTATTATGCCCATCGCCGATGTGATTGAACTGATAGACATTGCCCAAGGAAATATCCAAAAAGAAATAATAAGATTTGGAGAAGGTGTTTCCCCATTAGGCTTACAGGCGATCGCCCCTCAACCCAAACGACAAATTCAACCTCTAGTCTTAATCGTTGATGATTCCATTACCGTTAGAGAAATGTTATCTATTAGTTTCACCAAAGCAGGTTATATTGTTGAACAAGCCCGAGATGGAGAGGAAGCCTGGACAAAATTACGCTCTGGTTTAGCTTGTGATTTAGTATTCTCTGATATTGAAATGCCTCGCATGAATGGATTAGAACTATTAGAACAAATTGAAAAAGATGATAAATTATCTCATATTCCTGTAGCTATTCTGTCGTCTCGGGGTGCAGAAAAACATCAAAAAATAGCAGCCCAATTAGGGGCTACTGCTTATTTAATTAAGCCTTATGTGGAAAAAGATTTAATTGATTCAGCTAAAAGAATGATAAATGGAGAAATTTTATTAGCTGGAAGTAGTAAAAAACCACGTCCGAAAAAAGAGGAAGTAATTCATGGAGCTGATAATTTACAGACATCAAACGATCAAAAGAAAAAATCTAATTTAGTATTAATAATTGATGATTCTGTGGTAGTAAGAGAAATGTTATCTATGACCTTTAAAAAGGCGGGTTATAAAGTGGAACAAGCTAGAGATGGCCAAGATGCTTGGGATAAGTTGGCTTTGGGTTCACCCTATTCAATTCTTTTATGTGATATTGAAATGCCTCGCATGAATGGGTTAGAATTATTAGCTAAAATGCAACAGGATGAACGTTTATCCAAAATCCCCGTAGCTATGATTACCTCTCGTGGTGCGGAAAGACATCGCAAAATAGCTGCTGATTTAGGTGCTAAAGCCTATTTTACTAAGCCTTATGTGGAACAGGAGTTACTTTTGGCAGTTAAACAATTAATAATAGATAGGGGCGAAATTAAGTAATTTTTTTTAATATGAAACTTTTTAAATATTCATTTTTGAACATTTTTTACTCTTTATCTGTAGTAATTATTTCTAGTTTATTTTCTCAAAATGCAGAAGGTAAAGATTTAGAGTTACAAGTAGGAATAGTTCAACGTTTTGGTGATGAATTGACTGATCAAATTACGATTGTAAGTCCTAAAAATGATGCTTTAATTGTCAATTTTCTCGATTCTAAAGATAAGAATAAAACTTTGAAATCTGATAAAGTTATTTTAAATATTACAGCTTCATCTTTGGATACTCCTTTAATTCAAGAGAATTTGGTTTTAGGTGACTATTCTACTTTTGAGACGGCCGAAAATTCGGCTAAAAATTGGCAAAAATTGGGCATTGAAGTAGAAATTACTCAACCTGCTCGTTGGCAAGTATGGGCCAAACGAGATACCTATAATACCCCTTTATTAAAAAGATTATTACTCCATAGTCTTAAAAATAAGGGCTATGATCAACCTTATCTTGATACTTCTCTTGTTAAGGAAAAACGGCTGGTTTCTTTACTAATCAACGATCAAATTTATCCCGTTACCAATCTTAGTATTACGAATGAAACCAATTTACTTCAAGTAAGCGAAGGGGAAAAGGAAACATTCAATCTTTATCAGGGTAAACTCAAAGTTAGCCCCAATTCTTACGGTGATTTTACTTTAATTAATTTAGTTTCTTTAGAAGCCTATTTACGAGGAGTTGTGCCTCACGAAATTGGACAAAATGCTCCTAAAAATGCGGTTGAGGCTCAAACTATCATTGCCCGAACTTATGCTTTGCGTAATACTCGTCGTTTTCTTGCTGATGATTATCAAATTTGTGCTACTACCCATTGTCAAGTTTATTTTGGTGTAAATGATGCTAATCCTATTGCTGATCAGGCGATCGCCAGTACTAAGGGTTTAGTTTTAACTTACAATAATGAATTGGTTGATGCTTTATATTCTTCCACTACAGGGGGTATTACCGCTAATTTTAGTGATACTTGGAATGGAGAAGATCGTCCTTATTTAACTTCTTTGATTGATTCGCCTCTCAATTTATGGGATTTGAATCAAAAACCTTTAGATTCTGAGGAGAATTTTCGTGATTTTATTAGTCTCAATAAGGGTTTTAATGAAACGGGGCGAAGTGTTTTTCGTTGGAATCGCAAGGCAAAAATAGAGGATTTAACTAAGGATTTACAGCTCTATTTAACCAATCGTAAACATCCTAAGGCTAATTTTACTACGATAAAAAAAATGGCGATCGCCAAAAGATCTCCTTCTGGTCGTATTCTCAAATTAAATGTAGAAACCAATTTAGGTTTAATTGAATTAGAAAAAAATGAAGTTCGTAGTGCCTTTAAACCTCCTATCAGTACACTGTTTTATCTTGAACCTTTTTATACTAAAGACCAAAAATTAGCAGGTTATTCCTTTATTGGAGGAGGGTTTGGTCATGGTGTTGGTTTAAGTCAATTTGGTAGTTATAATTTAGCTAAAATAGGTTATTCTGCTGAAAAAATACTTTCTTTTTATTACCCTAATACAATTATTAAACCCCTTGATGATCAAATTGTTTTTTGGAAAAATGATGAATAGGGAATAGGGAATAGGGAATGGGAAATAGGGTGTTGGGGAGTGGCAATGGGGAATAGGTAATAAGCAATGGGAAAGAAAAATCCCTCGCCAAAGAGGGAAATCAGATAATTTATTCTTTGATCAAAAATATTCAGAAATCTTTTATTTATTAGCTAAATTGGCATATAAAAGTTTTAAATGACGAAAACGATCAGAATAACTTTTAATTGCCTCTAATGCAAACATAGGGGTTTGTTGTACCGCAAACATAAAATGCATCTTATCCAAAAAAGCGACCACACAATCTGTTTTGGCGATCGCCGTAGAAGTCCTCAAACCATCAGCATGAACTAAAGCTCCTTCCCCAAACAAATCCCCTTCCAAAACAGTTTCAACAAGAATTTGTTCAACAAAAATTTCTACTACTCCAGATACCACACCATACATAAGTTTACCAACCTCTCCCTCAGAAAAAATAACCTCCCCAGCTTTAAAAGTTTGAGGAGACGGAGATTTTTGATAAAACTTAAGAGTTTCTATTGGTTGTAACATACATTGATCCTATCTTAAATTGATTTTAACATATATTTATCCTATCTTAAATTGGTTTTAACATACATTCATCTTATTAATGGATAATTATCAATTTTTAGATAAGGATTTAATAATTTGATTAATTTTTGTGTCGTTTCCTTCACACCAAGATCGTTTAAATGGTAAATACTATCAAAAAACATTGATTTATCATACATAAAATCTTCTGGATTACCTAAAACTGGAACATTAATGCTGTCGTAAAATTCTCTAATACTATTAAATTCATCTTGTCTAGTATCTTGATAAACATCAAACCAAACCGTACTAGGCCAAGTAGCAAATACTTGAATATCATTTTGACGGGCATAATCAACAAAATCTTTGATAACTTTTCTACTATAAGCATTTTCTTGATAAGTAAAAGGTTTTTGCGGTTTTAACTTAGCCACAGCCAACTTTTGTTTCTTTTTGATATTACTTATCTTATTGCTGGTTTCATCTCCGTATTTATTCAAATTTTCAGATTTATAAAAAGAATCCCAAGATTTAGTTGATATATTAAATTTTGATAAAATTCCTTTTTCTAATCTATCAAAAGAAACACCCGTAATAAATTTTAGCTTCGTCAAAAAATCAACTGATAATAAATATTGAGAATCACGAGACAAAACATAATCAATTAATAAATTACTAGGTTTTCCTTCATATTGATACATTTCATATTCAAAAGGCAAAATAACAATATCATTTTTATTTAACCATTTTTTAGAACTATCGAGAATGTAATCTAATTGTAATCCTGCATGAGTACCTCCATTTAAACAATCAATATTTATTTCCTCTTTAATCGTCTTACAACTAATGCTAAATAGACTATTTGAACCTGATATAATTACCAATTTGGGTGTAGAGATTGAATCAGCAATATTCGATTTGATTTGATATATTTCATAAATCCAGCGAGAGGATTCTGTAGGGACATTAATTTGAAAAAAAACGGCACTAATAAAAAGTAGAAAAGCGAGGAAAAAACCAACAAATATTGACCGAAAATAAACTAAACTTTTCATGTTTAAAAATTAAAATATAAAAACTGACTAGCAGGGGCATCTAATAAATATTTAAAAGTAATAAACATTAAAATTCCTACCACAAAACCAACATTTTTATTTAAAGTTAATTCCCAAGAAGTCTTATCAATATTATATTGTAGCACAGGATCATATTTTTTTAATAACTGAAGAATATTAGGAAAAAACCAGACAAAAATAGATAAGCCTATTAATAATTTTTTATTAGATTCCACAATAGAAGGATTAAAATTAATACCATTAATACCACTCATTTCTGTTAGAATTAACAAGCCAGACGTTAAATTTTCTGCCCTAAAAAGAACCCAAGCAATTATAACAGCAATAAAAGTAATTAAAACTCCCAGCACCTTACTCCACCAAGGGATTTGTTTGAGGTTTACACCCATTTTTTTAAGGAAAGAATGCCACAGATTATTAATTACTAAATATAATCCGTGTAACCCACCCCAAATGATAAAAGTCCAACCTGCACCATGCCATAAACCACCTAAAAGCATAGTAATGATTAAATTAGCATAACGTCTTATTTCCCCTTTTCGATTGCCCCCGAGAGGAATATAAAGATAATCACGCAAAAAATTAGATAAACTAATATGCCATCTTCGCCAAAAATCTGTAATATTAATCGCTTTATAAGGGGAATAAAAATTAATGGGTAATTTGATACCAAACATGGTTGACGCACCGATCGCCATTTCAGAATAGCCCGAAAAGTCAAAGTATAACTGGAATGTATAAGATAATGCACCTATCCAAGCATCCATAAAATTAAAATTGCCACCATTAGTAGCCGCTTCAAAAACAGGAGTAACTGAAGCTATCAAACCATCAGCAATTACTACTTTTTTAAATAAACCAACTACAAAAATTGTTATTCCTAATGCTAAATTTTCTGCCTTAAAATGAAAGGCAGATTTAGGAATAAATTGAGGTAAAATTTCTTTATAATGGACAATAGGGCCTGAAGTTAAATAAGGGAAAAAACTAACAAATAAAGTGAAATTTAAAAAGTTATATTCCTTTGTTTCTCCCTTATAAGAATCCACTAAATAGGTAATTTGAGTAAAGGTAAAAAACGAAATTCCTAGCGGTAAAATAACGGGAGATAATGTTAAGGAAACACCAATTATATTATCTAATTGATCAATAAAGAAATTAGCGTATTTATAATAACCTAGTAATAATAAATTAACGACAATTCCTATTATTAAGATTAATTTTTTGTTAGATTGTTTTTCCCTTGATTGATTTAAAATATAACCGATAAAATAATTAAATCCCATCGACAAGATTAACAAGATTAAATAAGAAGGATTCCACCAACCATAAAAAATTAAAGATGCTACAACTAAGGCAAATATGGCAATTTGATAATAACCTCTTCCTCCTATTACAAAAAAAGCAATTAAACTTAAAGGTAGGAAAATAAAGATAAATTCTAAAGAATTAAAAGGCATCTAATGGTAATTTTTTCAAAAATTGAAATAAAATTTAATATTTAAAAAATAAAGATAACATATACCGCCTAAAAATATCAAATCTTTATCTATTAGACCACTTGCAAAACTAGCCTTGAACTAAATTTCAGGCTAAAAGCTAAAGTCAGCTTTAGCTGACTGAATCAATGTTTTATGGGTTTTAGTAAAATCTTAACCCGTTGAAACGGGTTTAAGCTATTAGCTCGAACTTTAGTTCAGAGCAATTCAGTGGAGTTTCCCAAGAAGTCTATTTTGTGAAAAATAATATTTCTCAATTATTTTATCTAAATTTACTTGGAGGATACACTTAATTTGAACTAAATTAGAAACTAATATATTTTATTAATCTTTACTATTTGAAAATATTTAATTAAATGAAACTATTTAATTCGATCTTGTCTGTCCTATGTTCTATTGTGATGGTTATCAACATCATCGGCTTATTAACTTCAACAAATGAATCAGATGCTGTTAAGTTTTTAGGTATTATAACAGGTTCTGGTTTTGGTTTTATATCAATTACCATAGAAAAGTTTCATTAAAATTCGTTACTCCTTAGATAATTTTTTTAATTAAATTAGTAAAAAATTTGGCTTATTAGCACTTAAGAAATTAAAGATCCTTTATTCAATCAAACTCTCCGCATGATGAACAATATTTCTCAATTTATCTAACATTTCCTCAGAAGCATTTTCCCATAAATTACGTTGAGAAGCCTCAATTAATCTCTCTGCTATATCTCTAAGGGCATGAGGATTTTTTTCTTCTATAAATTGTTGTACATTTTGATCAAAAAGATAACTTTCAGCTATTCCTTGAAACATGAAATTTTCTACACATTTAGTAGTAGCAGAATAGGCAAATAAATAGTCCACAGTAGCACTCATTTCAAATGCCCCTTTATAGCCATGACGCATCACTCCAGCTATCCATTTAGGATTAATAACTCGACTGCGATAAACCTTGGCTATTTCCTCTTTTAAGTGGCTAACTTTTGGTTTATTTGGATTAGAATTATCACCAAAATAAATAGTAGGATTATCTCCTTTTAAATGTCTTACCGCCGCCGTTAAACCCCCTTGAAATTGATAATAATCATCGGAATCTAATAAATCATGCTCTCGATTATCTTGATTATGTAAAACTATTTGTAATTCTTTTAACCTTTGCTCAAAAACTTCAGGCACAGCCACCGTTTTTTTATCCGTATAAGCATAACTACTCCAATTAATATAAGCTCTTGCTAAATCCTCATCAGATGACCAGTTTTGTGCCTCTATTAGCCCTTGTAAACCAGCCCCATAAGCCCCCGGCTTTGATCCAAAAATACGATGTAATGCTCTCTCTTTTGCCTCTTCTGAAGAGAATCCTTCTTGTTCATAATTTTGAGTTTCGATCGCCACTTGATGGGCAAAAGGATTTATGTCTTTTTCTTCACAAAGTGTTGACACAGATTCCATCATTTGGTACAGTAAGGACAGTAAATTGGGAAAAGAGTCCCTAAAAAAGCCCGATACTCTGACAGTTACATCGATACGAGGGCGTTGCAATACCGACGGAGATAGAATTTCAAAGTCAACCACTCTACGACTAATATTATCCCATACTGGTTTAATCCCCATAAGTGCCATAATTTGGGCAATATCATCACCGCCTGTACGCATAGTTGACGTACCCCAAACAGAGATAGCCAAAGTTTTAGGATACTCTCCATTTTCTTGAGTATAACGTTCGATGACAGCATCGGCGGCTTTTTTACCTACATCCCAAGCACTTTGGGTGGGGATGCCTCGAATATCCACCGAATAAAAGTTACGCCCTGTCGGTAATACATCAACTCTACCTCTAGTGGGCGCACCAGATGCACCACTAGGGATAAACTCACCATCTAAACCTCTCATTAAGTTAGTTATTTCTTGGGTAGTTTTTTGCAGTTTAGGAATTAAATTTTTTTGTATTTGTTGTAATGATTGATTGGTAGCTTTACCCAATTTAATTTTTTCAACTGGTTGATTATCTAGTAATTTTTCAACTAATTCCGAAGCGATATTTTCTAAATATTCCTTTGTTTTACCTTGATGATGATTATTCAAATCATTATGATTACTATCACTATCAATAATTGAATTATTCTTATCCTCAAAATCATCATTAATAACTATTTTCAAATCTTCCGCAATAGCAGAAATTAAACCTTGATGATTATAACTATCAAATCTGGCGATCGCCACAATTAAATCTCTCAATTGCCTACCTTGAGGGCATTGCCCAAAAATATGTAAACCATCCTTAATTTGTGCTTCCTTCAACTCACATAAATAACCATCAGCAACAGCCAAAAATTGAGACAGAGAATTAATATTAATATCATCTTTATCCAAACCCAAATCAACATTAATTTGAGATTGATTAACCAACTCTGTAATCTTTTCACTAAGTAACTTTAAGCGAGATGGATTCATGCTTTGGGCTTGATAATACTCATCAATTAAAGCCTCTAAATTGAGTAAATCGCCATATAATTCCGCACGAGTTAAAGGAGGAGTGAGATGATCTAAAATAACAGCATTCGCCCGTCTTTTGGCTTGTGTACCTTCCCCCGGATCGTTTACAATAAAAGGATAAAAATTAGGTAAACTGCTTAAAGTTATCTCTGGATAGCAACAAGGAGATAACATCAAACTCTTACCGGGTAACCATTCCAAATTACCATGCTTCCCTACATGAATAATGGCATCTGCTTGATAGCATTCTTTTAACCAATAATAAAAAGCCAAATAAGTAGGAGTTGGTTCTAAATCGGGGGCATGATAATTTAAACTAGGATTAATATCATATCCTCGTGATGGTTGAATCCCTACAAAAATATTACCAAATTGAATACCAGCGACAGGGATAATTTTATCGCTATTATTCTTAAAATTATTGCCTTCAAAACCAGAAGAATTATCTAAAGAAGAATTAAAAATATCTCCCCATCTTTGATTAATTGCTGTCTGAATTTCTGGAGGTAAAGTATTAAAATAAATTTGATAATCAGCTAGTTTTACATATTGATTAATAGTTCGATTTGATTGCGTTTCTAAATCATTTGTTACCCCCTTAAGAAGCATCGATATTAACTCATCACCATTGTTAGGAATATCTCCTATAAAATAACCATTTTGATCTAAAGATTTTAAAATATTAATACAACTAGCAGGAGTATCTAATCCAACACCATTAGCAATTCTACCATCTTTATTAGGATAGTTAGCTAAAATTAAAGCAACCTTTTTATTATGTTTAGAAGTATGTTTTAATTTAATCCAATTAAGAGTTAAATCAACCACAAATTTAACTCTATTTTCTAAGGGTTGATAAACAATAATATCAGTCTCTAATTTATCATTCCAATTCGCTACCGACTTAAAAGAAATTGCACGAGTAATAATTCTACCATCAACTTCTGGTAACGCTACATTTATGGCCACATCTCTAGGTATTAAACCTGCCCAATTTTCTTGCCAATATTCTTTTGTACTACTACTTAATATCACTTGGAATACAGGAATATTTAAAATTTGCCATAATTGAGTAGTCGATTCTTTCTCATTGTCAGAAGTTGAATCACTACCAATTTTAGCAACGGAAAAACTAATCGTATTAAGTATCACATCAGGAGAATAATCTTGTAATAAATTTAATAACTCTTGTTGTATCTCTTCCTCTCGTAAAGAAGACACAAAAATAGGCAAAGGAATTAAATTTTTGTTAAGCAACTCTTGACAAAGTGCATCAATTGGGGTAAGGTTTCCTGCTAAATAATGAGAACGATAAAAAATAATAACAACTTGTTTTGAATCAGAAATATTATTTTTTGTCTCTATTTGTAGGAGATTTTTTTCAAAAGAAGCATAAGAATAGAAACCGATATTAGGAATAGATTGAGGAGGTAAAGGAGCGTAATTAGTAGCAAAACAAAAATCACTAACAAACTTTAAAGCATTAATAAAATTATCAATACCGCCATTATTGAGATAATGCCATAATTGATTAACAGCATTTAAACTCACATTAGAATTAGTAAATAAATCAATATCAGGGCGATCGTCACCCGGTAAAATAAATAAAAATGAGTTATTCTCCTCAACTATTTGCTTACAAACTTCTAAACCATAACTCCAATAACTTCTACCGCCCAACAACCGAAGAATAATAACCTTTGCCTTGCTTAAAACTTCATCGGCATAAGTATCAATAGTTAATTCTTGTTGTAAATTCAGTAAATTAACAGCATGAATAGAAGGAAAATTACAATCAAGTGGTAAATGTGAAATAGCAGCCGCTATTGTTTGAATATCAGTGTCAGCAGAAGTTAGAAAAATAATATCAGCTGGGGTTTGTTGAATGAAAATAACACCTTCGCTATTTGGATTCCAACCTCCCGCAATTGCGGTTAACTTGTGCATAATATCAATAATTGATAATTAAATAAAAAAATAAAATTTATTACTGATAATTGTCTTATATTAAAGTGATTTGATCTTAGATTTAATTAGATTGATTAAAATAAATAAATTATATTAAGTTAATATCGAAACAATTAAGATATATTTATTTGCAATTATGACTACTACACTAGAAACGTCAACCGAAAATTTAAAGTTATCTGGTATTAGTTGGGAAACTTATACTCATCTTTTAGAAGACTTAAATAAACAACATCGTTTACGCTTAACGTATAATCGTGGTAATTTAGAAA
>CAZWLZ010000004.1:0-28685 GCA_964634505.1 uncultured bacterium
CTACACACCTAAACTTGATTCAGAAATACTCGATCCTTATGGTGCAAAGTTGTATTGCTTCTTGTAACAACTTTGCACCATAAGGATCGAGTATTTCTGAATCAAGTTTAGGTGTGTAGGGCAATAAGGCTTGTGCATTTGAGGGAAAAGAAAAAGTATTTAAACTTAGAAGGCACAATAAAGATAGCAATAAATTACGTTTAACCACGATATTATTTTTTAGTCATAAAACTTTGAATAGCTTTTATCTTACAATCTTTATCAAAATTTATCAACAATTATTCATCTTGAATGATTATTTATTTCTTAACCTAAAGATAATTTTTCATCAGGATGTTGACAGTTACTATGTAGTGAAATTTTATCAATAAAAACGAAAAATTAATCTAAAATTAAGACATAAATTATTTATGACTAATATGCCAGTAAATAAAAAACAGATTTCCTCCATAGTTGAGACAAATCACGGTGAGATTGTAAGAGATTATCAAATTAATTTAGATGACTACCAATATTATTTTAATCGAGAAATAAGCTGGTTAGAATTTAATAACCGTGTTTTATCAGAAGCATTAGATCAAAGAAATCCTTTATTAGAAAGAGTAAAATTTACAGCTATTTTTAGCACCAATTTAGATGAATTTTTTATGGTTAGAGTTGCTGCTTTAAAAAGACAAGTAGAAGCTGAAGTAGAAAAATTATCTTGTGATGGGCGATCACCACAACAACAATTAGACATAATTAAAGAAAGATTATTACCCCTAGTTAAACTGCAAGTAGAAAATTTTGAAGGCCATCTTAAGATGGAATTAGTTAATAATGGTGTTCATTTAATCAATTATGTGGACTTAAATCAAGAACAACGTAATTATTTACATCAATATTTTGAGGAAAATATTTTTCCTGTTTTAACACCCTTAGCAGTCGATCCAAGTCATCCTTTTCCTTATATGTCTAATTTAAGTCTAAATTTGGCTGTTCTGGTCAAAAATCCCGATACAGGTGATGAATTATTTGCCAGAGTAAAAGTACCCAAATCTTTACCTCGTTTTGTCACGTTTCCCCCTCCATTACAACAAGTTAATTATGCAGAAGAAAAAATTAACTGGGTGGGAGTGCCTTTAGAACAAGTTATAGCCCATAATTTAGAAGCCTTATTCCCCGGCATGAATGTCCAAGAATGTCATACCTTTCGCTTAACTCGTGATGCGGATTTATCCGTACAAGAAGACGAAGCAGATGATTTACTTTTGGCGATCGAACAAGAATTAAGAAAAAGAAGAGTAGGAGGTTCGCCCGTAAGACTTGAAATTCAGGCTTCTATGCCTGACAATATCAAAAATATGTTATTAGAAGGATTAGAATTAATCGAATCAGATATTTATCGAATTGACGGATTATTAGGGTTAAATAATTTATTTGCCTTATCTGCTTTACCGCTACCACATTTAAAAGATAAAGTTTGGCATTCAGTAATTCCCGAACCTTTTAAAAATTTTCAAGAATTAAAATCAGCCAAAGAAAATCAAGATGATACTAATATCAGTGAAGAATTTTTTACTATGATTCGAGAACATGATTTATTAGTACATCATCCTTATAACTCATTTAGCACCACAGTTCAAGAATTTATCAATCAAGCCGCCCAAGATCAAAACGTTTTAGCCATTAAAATGACATTATACCGTACATCAGGAGATTCTCCTATAGTACAAGCCTTAATTGAAGCTGCTGAAAACGGCAAACAAGTTGTTGCCTTAGTAGAATTAAAAGCCCGTTTTGACGAAGAAAATAATATTTTATGGGCAAAAAAATTAGAAAAAGCTGGAATCCATGTGGTTTACGGTTTAGTAGGTTTAAAAACTCATACTAAAATTGTCTTAGTCGTCCGTAAAGAAAAAGATAAAATTCGTCGTTATGTTCATATTGGTACAGGTAATTATAATTCAAAAACAGCTAAACTATATACAGATTTAGGTTTATTTAGTGCAAAAGAAGATTTAGGAGCAGATTTAACTGACTTATTCAACTATTTAACAGGTTATTCTAAACAGAAAACCTATCGTAAATTATTAGTTGCACCTATCACTTTACGCAAACAAATGATCTCAATGATTCAAAGAGAAGCTGAATGCTGTCGTCAGGGAGGAAAAGGACGTATCGTAGCCAAAATGAACTCCTTAGTCGATCCTGAGATGATTAAAGAACTTTATAAAGCCTCACAAGCAGGAGTTAAAATTGATTTAATTATCAGAGGAATGTGCTGTCTTCGCCCTCAAGTAGCACAAGTTAGTGAAAATATTCAAGTTATTAGCATTATTGGGCGTTTTTTGGAACATTCACGTATTTTTTATTTTCAAAATAATAACAATGAAGAAATTTATATCGGTAGTGCCGATTGGATGACTCGTAATTTAAGTCGCCGTGTAGAAGCCGTTACACCCATTGAAAACCCAGATTTGATCAAAAAATTACAAGAAATTCTTGGTATTATGCTATCGGATAATCGTCTAGCTTGGGAATTAAACTCTGACGGTCATTATATTCAACGTAAACCTAAGGATACAGAAAAAGAAAATAGTACCCATGAAACTTTTATGCAATTGGCTTTAAATTCTAACTAAAATTATTCAGAATCAAAGTTTTTAGGAAGTGGGTGTTAGGTTAGGCATATTATTCAGATATTGTTTGATTTTTTGATTATTTGATTATATAATTATAATTTTTCATAAATAACTCAATTTTTATTCTTTTTTCTTCACCTATTACCCATTACCTAACACTTAACACCTTCAATATTTTACAATTATGACATTAGAAACAATTTCAATTTATCCCTCTAACGGTTTACAAAGTTATTATTTAATGGTAATGTTACATGGTTGGGGTGCTAATTATGAAGATTTAGTACAACTAACAGAAATATTTGAATTACCAAATTATCAATTTTTATTTCCAAATGCCCCTTTTCCCCATTTTCAAATTCCAGAAGGCAAGGCTTGGTATTCTTTAGAAAATGGCACTTATGATGGTATTGATGAAAGTAGGCAACTTTTGCGTGATTTTTTATTATCTTTACCCGAAAAAACTGGAATACCTTTAGATAAAACCATTGTTGCTGGATTTTCTCAAGGAGGTGCAATGAGTTTAGATGTAGCCTTAAAATTACCAGTAGCAGGTATTTGTTGCTTAAGTGGTTACCTGCAATTTACCCCCGAAAAACAAGATGAAGCATTCCCACCAGTATTAATTTGTCATGGTAAATTTGACGAAGTTGTGCCTATCGATTTGGCACAAAAAACAAAGCAGGATTTAGAGTTAGTAGGAGTTAAAGTTAAATATCATGAATTAGAAATGGCCCATCAAATTACTCCTGAAGAAATTACAATTATTACTAATTTTGTAAGAAAAATAGCATAGCAACTATTATAAACATTGTACACAGACAAGATGTCTGTGTATCTTCTTAGAAACGATGTTCAAATTCGATCGCCCCTCGACTATCATTATTAAAATCAGTAGAACCTTTTAATAAAGTTTGTTCATTAATACGATATTTTATGCCATATTGTGCCGCTTGTTGACTGGTTAAAATTTTAATCACCGATAAAGATAAATTTGGATTAACGTCAATAGTAGCTTCAACACCTAAATTAAAATCAGAAGTACGTTTTTCTGGATTAATAACTTGAGTAGGAAACAAGCGAAATTCACTTAAACCTAAAGCCTTTCCCAACTCTGGTTGAAAACTACCTAAAAATGCTGCACTCGCTAAATTAGCTAAAGTTAAAGTATTATCACCCCTAAAATTATTAAAAATTCCTCCTCCTAATAAAGCAATTATTTCCGACTCACTTCTTTGAGGATTACTTTTTAATTCTAATTTCTCCGTTAATTGACTGCTCAATCCCTTAATATTTGCTTTAACTTGAATGGTTTGTACTTTACCTATTTCCGAATTAGAAATATCTTGAATTTCGTTTGTAATTTCACTATTTAAGGATTGATAGCGATTAGTCTCACTAACCGATGATAATAATTGAACATCCAGAAAAGGATCGAATCCATTTTCAGAGGTAAATTTCGCTATATTTTGATGAGATTCTGCTAATTTTAACTGACTGGTAAATAGATTAACTTTACCGTTTGTTAAATAAATATTTCCTTCTGGTTTTATTTGATTCAAATTACCATTTAAAATTAAATTTCCTGTCGCTACGGTAGTTAAAATAGGCTCTTTAATTATGCTTAAATTTTCTCCTAAATTTAAGGTAAAATTTTCAAATTTTATATTGTCAACAAATAATTGATTTGTATTTAAATCGTTAATTTTAGTTTCTTTTTCGTCTTCTTTTGCTAATAATATTTGACCATTAAATAATGTTAAATCACCTGTTAATTTAGGAGAAATAAGGCTACCAATAATATTGATATTTCCTTTTGTTTTGCCTTGATATATATCTTTTAAATCGATCGCCAAATTATTAAAACTAATACGTAAAGGGTCATTTTTAACTGTGTTATCACTTATAATAATAGGTAAAGTACCAGTAATATTCACTATTTCTTGACTAAATTTACTGGTAAAATTATCCACTCGAATTTGATTAAAATCAAACAAAATTTTACTATTAATTTCCTTGAGAATTTGATTATTAGGTAAAAAATTAGCTTGTATTTCTGCATTTTCTAAAGTAGCAATTCCTTGAGTTTTAATATTACTAAATTCACTATTTTTTTGTTCATAATTACCAACAATATCTAAATTAATCTTACCGTTACCTTGTAACCATTTTATTTGATTATTACTAACCACATTTAAGAGCGAAAAAACATCATCATTCATAGTTAAATTAACATCGAATTGATTATTTTCAGCAGGAATTGAATTATTAAATAATTGATATGGAAAACTACCTTTTATAATTAATGGTTGTAAATCTTTTTGTAAATAACTACTAGCAAAAAAACTTAAACGAGAATTTTTATAATTAAAACTAGCTTTGTTAGAGTCAATTTTAGTATTGTTTATAGTGGCATTATCTATATTAATTTCTCCTTTTGCGAGAGGATTTTTTTCATTTCCACTAATAGCAATATTCGCATTAATTGTGCCATTTAAGTCTATTAAATTTGAAAAATTAGTTATATTTTGTACGTCTTTTAATGATAAATTATTAACTTGAAGTTGTCCTAAAATTTTTTCTTTTTTAAAACTACCTAAAAGAGAAAATATTGTTTCTTTGTGTTTAATTTGAATAGGTAAAAATGTTAATAAGCCATTTTCGTAACTACCTTTTGCCGTAATCAAATCTGCTTGATATTTTCCTAGATTCCAATTTTGTCCATTAAAATCAAACTCGGCAGTTAAGCCTTTTTCTCTTGATTTTTGAACAGTTAAATTCCCATTATAATTACCTTTTAATTCTGCTAATTCGGGAATAATTAGTTTTTCTTTGTTGATCAATTTTTGGGCAACTGATTCACTAATTTTATTAAAATAATCTAATTGATTTTTAATAGATTCATTAGGTTTTCCTGTCGATAGGGAAGCAGAAGAAGCAGAAGAATCATTAGAATTATTGGATAAATTTTGTTGCTTATTTTTAATCAATAAATCTTCTGGTTTAGCATATTTTGTAGTTTTTATTCCTTCTTTAAAATCATTCCATTCAAAAATTTCTAAACTTTCTAATAAATCTTGAATATTCCCTTTTTCTACTTTTAAATTAGCTGTAAATTCTGGGAGATTTTTACTATTATTAATATCTGCATTAAATGAATAATTACTGTTTTCTTGGGTTATTTTTCCTTCTTTAATGCCTATTGTTTGATCAATATAATTTATTTTAGTAGTAATTAAATTAGCTTTAAAATTATCTATAATTGGTTTTTCAATTTTTATGTCACTATCGATTACATCATAATTATCTAAATTAATATATATTTTGCTCGATAAATTACCTTCTAAATTAGTAACTTTATTTTCAAGAGAAATTGGTAAAGATTTTGTTAATAATTTCAACGGTATATTATTAGCAGAAAGAGTAAATATTTCATTTTCTTTTATGCCTAAAAAAGTAGTTTTATCTACTTCTATATCAATTTTATTAGGTTTATTATTACCATCTAAATTAATTTTTAGGCGATCGCCAAATTCATTATTTTCTGTCAAATTTAGCTCAAATTTTTCTTGATTTTTAAAATTAATATTACCTGTAAGATTATTAAAATTAAAACCATTAGTAATAAAATTATTCAAAGCTAAATCTCCTTTTAAATTAAGTTGATTTATTTCACCATAAACTTTACCGTTAAAGTCAATATTACCTTGATAATTTAATAAAGTTAATTCAGATGATAATTGAATTGGTAAAGTTTTTAAGTCTAAATTTTTCGAAATTATATCTAAATCAAGTGTACTTATTTGCTTATTATTACTATCAAAATTAATTAATCCTTTTGCTTGAATATTATCACTCTCAGCTTTATTGACAACAAGATTTTGACCATTCCAATTAAAATTAGTATTAATAGGTTTAGTAACAAAATTAATACCTTCACTTAATAGCAAATTTCCAAAAATATCTAACTTATTAATATTAATTTTTTTAAGATTTCCCTTAATATTTAATAGGCCTTTTCCTTTTCCTCTTAATTGATTAGATATGCTATCTAAATTAAAAGCATTTGTTATTAAATTAAGATTAAAATTATTTTCTTTTAACTGAAAATTATTAATATCAATTTCTCCCTCAGATGTTATTAATTTTCCTTTGCCATTAGCAGTAATTGTTTGCATATTTTGGATGCTTCCTGTTACTTCTAAATTACTATCAATTTTGGTATTAAATTTTTTAAAATTAGTTGAATAAATTTGATCAATTTTTAATTGTTTTGTTGTTATTAATGTTTTCCAATTCCCTTTATTTAACTCAACATTATCAAAATTAATAACTTCTTGTGCTAAATTTAATTGACTATTTCCCTTAGCATTAATATTACTAAAATTGATTAAATTATTGTTTCCTGAGATTAAAAAATTACCATTAAATTTAGAGTTATTACAATTAATTTTTAAACAAATATTTGGAGAGATTGTACTTAAATTAATATCCCTAAATTTTAAATTTCCTTGCCAATTTTGTTGATCATGTTTAAAATCAGAAAAGATAAATTTTCCGCCCCCTAAATTAACATTTGTTATGCCTGTTAATCGGGATAAATTTAATCGTTTCCAGTTTCCTGATAATTGATATTTTCCTGATATTTTACCAACATCTAAAGATGTTTTAAATTGATATATTTCTGTTAAGTTTGAACCTACAATATTATCAGTATTAATATTAAATAAAAATTGCGAATTTGTTTGTGCTAAATTAATTTTTCCTTCGCTAATAATCTCCCCTCCAATAGTAGGAAATAAAGTTAAATTATTTATTTTTAATTCTGAATTGAATAACTCTAAATTTCCCTTAATTGAATTTAGTTTTACTTTGTCTATTTGAGAATTATTATTACCAGTAATTTCTGCTATTAATTTGGGTTGTTTAATTTTTCCCGTTATATTTAATTTTCCTTCAATTTCTCCTTTGATTAATAAAGATGATTTGGGTAAATTTAAAGATTTAAAAATATTATTAATGTCAATCTTCTTCGTATTTGCTGTTATAAATATATTGCCTTGATGGTAATCAATTAATCCTTGAAATTTGGCTGCAATTAAATCAAAATTAGTTTCTGCTTTATTAATGTTTAAACCATTAGAATTAAAAGTAATGTCTGCATTAGTTTTACTCAAAGATTTAGATAAATTTGGAATGTTTAAAGTTACATTTTTTAAGCGACTATTTCCCTTAATATTTATCTTTTTATGTGCTGTTAAATTTAAAGATAAATTACTATCGATTTTTCCTTCTGATAACTCTAAAGGTAAGAGTAATAAGTTACTAATTTCTGTTGCTAATATTTCTTTTCCTTCTATTAATAAATCTAAATTTTTTATAGGTGTTTTATAAATACCAGTTAGTTGAAAATTTCCTCCCTTAATCGATTTTCCTTCAGTAAAAAAAGTAATTTTTTCTGGTTTAAATTTAAAATTCGTTGAATCAACTTTCAATTTAATAGTTGGTTTAAGTTGTGATTTTTTGGAATAGGCTTTTAACGTAACATTACTATTAGTTAAATCGATATTTTTTAGATTAATTTTAATACCTTTCCATTCAGGAATACCTTTATCTATTTGTGTTTCAATCCAAGTATTTTGATCATTTTCATCAAGATAAATATTAGGTTGAATTAAATCTAACTCTATTTGTAAAGTTTTTTTTGTGATTAATAAAAGAGGATTAATCTTAATATCAATTGCTGAAAATTCGGCATAATCATTATCAGTTTTTGTAGCTGGAATTTCACTTTTACTAAATCTTAATTTGGTTAAGGAAATATATTCTAATTTGCCTAATTTTAATGGGCGATTTAAAAAATTTGTCAATTCAGTTTCAATCAATGGGGATAATTTTTGCGTCAAAAAATACCAACTATAACTTAAGCTACCACTAACTAAGATTAGACTTAAATAAGCAACCCATTTTAAAAAATTTTGATAACTTTTTTTAGTAGCAATTCTTCCTAATTTTGGCTTATTCTCTTCACAAATATCTGTCATTTTTTTGATACCAATTAATTGAAACTACTCAATATTTAACTAAGATTTTGTTTGATGAAATTGACATTATATTTGCATAAATTATCACAATCATCAAAAATATTTTCTATTGTATAAGATTTACTAGAAACTGGTAAAAAATAACTAACGCCATCAAATTGAGGAAAATAAAAAATTATCTTTTGCTTTCCTCTTAATTCTTAGCACCTTTGCGCCTTTACATGAGACAAAATTAGACGTTAATTGCCCATCACTAAAACTTTTAAGCTAAATTGTTAGGATAACCAACATTGATTAATTTTTGTAATTGTTGTTGAATGGCGTTTTGAAGCTCTTGACAATTAATTTCTTTGGTTTGTTTTAAGTCTGTGATATTATCGATAAAAACAATACTGTCAATTTCTTTCATGGTGAAAATTTGAAATAAAATTTGACTGGTAGGAAAAGATTTGGCGATAATATTTGCCTCTTGACTGTCTTTAAATTTGGAAGCATCTTGAGGAGTTTGAAAGGCATAAATTACTTTTTTTTCGATGGCCGGATTGTCTTTATTTGCTAAAACTGTCATCAACAAGTTATCATCTAAAGTCTGTCTTAAATAATATTCTTGGTGTATTAAATCATGGCCATATAACTTCAAAATTGGCACAACCCCTAACTCCATAATAGATGCAGGTACGCCATAATTTGGTGCTTCTCTAATTAAATTGATAAATTGTTCTTCTAAATTCATTTTGAGCAAGTTTTTTATCTGATATTATAATCTAACATCTTTAATTTTGTCATTATTCTTGATTTTTTGATCAATAAATCTCACATTTTTTCTCTTGACATTAAATCTAAATTTTCTTAAAAATAATTTTAAATTATTAACTTTAAATAATTATTTTGACTAATCAATTAACGAAAATCGCTATTTTTGGCACCAGTGCTGATCCCCCTACGATCGCCCACCAACGCATTTTACAATGGTTAGGGCAAAATTTTGATTTTGTCGCTGTTTATGCCTCTGATAACCCTTTTAAGCATCACTGTGCTAATATTTATGACCGTGCGACTATGTTGCAATTATTGATTGATGATTTAGATGATTTTAAAAATAATATTCAATTATGTCAAGATATTGGCGATCGCCGAAGTTTAATAACTATTAATAAATCAAGAGAAAAATGGGGAATTAATGCTGAATTTTACTTAGTAATTGGTTCAGATTTAATCAGCCAAATTCTAAAATGGTATCAAATAGAAGAACTTTTGTCAAAAGTAACGGTTTTAATTATGCCTCGTCCAAATTTAGATATTACAAAAGAAAGTCTTAAAAAGTTGGAAAATTTAGGAGGGAAATACCAAATTGCTAAAACAAAATTACCAGCTATTTCTTCTACTAAATATCGGCAAAAAAAGGATCAAAATATAATCATTGAATCGGTAAAAAATTATATTAAAGTTAATAATATTTATCAGGAAAAAATTGATAATTAATGTTAGTTTAAGTGGTAATTTCTTTTAATAATTGTGCACAACAATCAGTAAGTAAATCTATCACATATTCAAAGCCACTTTGCCCACCGTAATAGGGATCAGGAACTTCTTTATCTGGATAATTCTGAGAAAAATCACACATTAATTGCACTTTATGATGATACTTTTTTTTCGGATCAAGGGATAAAATATTAGCATAATTTGACTTATCCATTGCTAAAATTAAATCAAAAGATTCCAAATCAAAAGCCTCAAATTGTCTTGCTTTTCCTGTCAACGTAATACCCAATTTTTTTTGAGCAGCTAAATTCATTCTACTATCGGGTTTCGCCCCAATATGATAGTTAGCAGTGCCAGCAGAATCGCAAATAATTTGATCTTGTAAACCTTCTTTTTCAATCAAATAATTCATAATGTTTTCTGCTGATGGCGATCGACAAATATTGCCTAAGCAAACAAATAATAATTTTTTCATGTTTCAATTATTAATACTACAAATATTACAATTTCTCAAAATGAATACAGTTAGAATGCCTGTAGCAAATACGACAGACTTTTAAATAGAATACAGGCAAGATGCCTGTATCAAAGATACTACAAGTAGCAGAAATAATTATAACTGTATTAATGATAAATTATAGACTGGGTAAACCTAAACCACTGGTCAGACTTTCCATTTTTTCTCGCATAATTTCAGTAGATTTTTTATGGGCATCTTTTAAAGCCTCTGTTACTAAATTAGAAAGAGCTACCGAGTCATTAGTTATCGCATTTGGCTTTATTTCGACATTTAAAGGCTCTTGTGTACCACTCATCGTGACGATGACTAAACCATCGCCACTTTGCCCTGTAACCTCCATTAGTTCTAATTCTTGTTGAATTTCTTTAGCACTTTCTTGTACTTGTTGGGCTTTTTGAAAAGCGGCTGCAAGTTCTTTCATTTTGCCTAAACCGAAACCAAATCCTTTTCCTTGTTGCATAATCTTTGTAATTTTAAAATTAATTTAATAATAGATTAACAGAAATTAACATATTGTATCACTAGCATCTTGAATCTTAATCTAAAAAGTACCTAAAAATTTTACTTCTGGATGTAATAAAATATCCCAATGATGTTCCACTTTTTCTTGAACATAATTAATTAAATTAAAAATATCTTCGGCTTTTGCTTGACCACAATTAAGGATAAAATTAGCATGACGATGGGCAACCTGAGCATCGCCAATTTGATAACCTTTCAATCCAATTTGTTCAATTAGCCAACCAGCTGCTTGAGATTGAGGATTACGAAAAACACTTCCACAACTTGGTTTATCATAAGGTTGAGTACTTTTACGATGATGAAAATGTTGGGTATTTAAAGCCATAACGGCTTCTTTTGTGGTGCTATAATTTAATTTTAAGGTTGCTTCTAATACTAAAATTTTCTGTCCTTGTAGTATGGAAGAACGATAACTATATTTCAATTGATCGGCTGATAATTCTGCTAATGTGCCATCGGGATAAGCCACTTTAGCACTAACTAAAACATCTGCTATACAGCCTTTGTGAGCGCCTGCATTCATTACTACAGCACCTCCGATAGTGCCGGGTATGCCCACTGCCCATTCTAAGCCTTGCCAGCCTCTTTTTGCTAATTGCCAAGTTAATTTAGGTAAGGAAAAACCTGCACCGACTTTGACTAAAAATTCTTGGTTATTAAAATCACAATGACGCAAATAACGAGTATTTAAAACTAATCCTTCGATACCCTTATCACTTATTAATAAATTAGAACCTGCACCCAAACAAGTCAAGGGTAATTGGGTTTTTTCTAACCATTCAAAAACTGCATATATTTCTTGGTAGGATTTTGGCTCAACATACCATTGTGCATTACCTCCTACTCGATAGGTAGTATAGTTTGCTAAGGATGTGCAAGGTTTAATTATACAATCAGTGCCGGATAATTCGATAGGATTATTCATAATTTTCGATGGATAATTTTGGTGAATATTTATTAAGGGATTAACTTCATTTTATTCAAATAAAAGTAATGATAATTTATTTTTGACAAAACTATAGCAATGCTTAAGCATAAATATATTGTAATTTTAATTTTATTTAAAATAATCAAAATTGAATAAATTTTAAGGAAACTTAAAAAAGAATATAAGCAAGGAGTAAGATGGAAATACTAAAATTTTGTTTAGGCTACTTGTTTGATAGTATCTGCATTTTTTAATAAATCAGGTATAATCTTGTTAAGATTACCTGCACCTAAAAATAAAGTTAAGTCTCCCGGTATTAGGATTTTTGTTAAATAGTCTTTTAAGGTTGAAATAGAAGCATGATAATAAACTTCTTTATGATTTTTCCTAATGGCAGAGGCAACCATTTTTCCTGTTATGCCCGTGATATTTTTTTCTCCCGCACTATAAATTTCAGTTAATATTACTATGTCTGCTGATTCAAAACAGGTGGCAAATTCTGCTAAAAATGTGCTGGTGCGAGTATAACGATGGGGTTGGAAGATGGCTACGATTCTTTTCCCTTGGTAATTGTCTAAACGTAATCTAGCGGCTTCTAAGGTGCAACGTATTTCACTAGGATGATGGGCATAGTCGTCTATTAGGGTGATGCCGTTGTAATTTCCTTTATTTTCAAAGCGTCTTTTTGCTCCTTCAAATTTGGCGATCGCCAAAGCAATCACCGAAAAATCTAAACCTAATTTACGTCCAACAGCCACGGAGGCTAAAGCATTACTAAGATTATGATTTCCTGACAAAAGAAGAGTTAATTGTCCTAAAAATTGTCCTTTTTCCCATACATCGGCTTGAGTGCCATCGGCATGATGAAGAATATTGGTAACTGTATAATCGGCAGTACTTTCTGCCTTAATACTATAAGAAATATCGAGTTTTATTTCTTTAGCTATGATGGGGCAATCGAGACAACCGATAAGTATTTCTGATTGATCAGCAAAAACTTGAAACGTCTTAATAACTTGTTCTATATTTTCATAATGATCTGGATGATCTAATTCTATATTAGTAATTACTCCTATATTGGGGCTATGTTTAGCTAATGAGCCATCAGATTCGTCTGCTTCTGCTACTAAAAATTGACTATTTCCTAATCGTGCATTTCCTTCCCAAGCTGTAACCTCACCTCCTACAATGATAGTAGGATCTAAATTTCCTTGTAGTAAAACATAACCAATCATACTGCTAGTAGTTGTTTTGCCATGAGTACCGGCGATCGCCACACTATGATAATCTTTAATTAAGGCAGCTAATAAATCAGATCGATGAAAAATAGGATAACCTTGATTAACCGCTTCTTTATATTCAGCATTATGATGATTGATAGCAGTAGAACAAATAATTTGAGGAAAAGTTTTTTCAACAGAATCTTGAGGATTGCCAATTAAATCATTTTTGGGTCGAGTAAAAATCTGTAAATTGTGAGCTTCTTGACTATTAAAAATTTTAGCCCCCACTGATTCTAAACGAGCTGTAATATGAGTAGAGCGAATATCTGAGCCTGAAACGGGTAGATTTCGCTTGGCTAAAACATACGCTAAAGCAGACATTCCTATTCCGCCAACACCAATAAAATGGAATGGTTTACCACTTAAATCAACGGTTTTCAATTTATCTTCTCCTTTTTTACTACTTAAGTAAAATTATTGTATATCAACAAGGTTATGATTAGAAATTAAGTAACTATGTTTTTTCTTGAAAATTTTAATCTTGATACACAACTTCGTATTTTTGTCAAATAAATTTGATTATTTCTTAATAACTGAGGTATGTTAGGATTTATGAAAAATATTTCAGTAAAAATTGAACTTATCTTTGTAACATTATTTTGGTAATCTTATAGAAATAAAAGATTATTGGTAAAATTTAGGTAAAAGTTAAGAGAGAATATGGCAGCAACTAATTTTAAAGATTACTACTCAATTTTAGGGGTAAGTAAAAGTGCTACTCAAGAAGAGATAAAAAAGGCTTTTCGTAAATTAGCTGTACAATATCATCCTGATCGAAATCCAGACAATAAACAAGCGGAAGATAAATTTAAAGAAATTAGCGAAGCCTATGATGTTTTAGGAGATGAAGATAAAAGAAAAAAATATGATCAATTTGGGCAATATTGGAAACAAGGAGTAGAATCTCCTTTCGGTGGTGGTGGCACTAAAACTAATGTTGATTTTGGCGGTTTTAATTTTGGTAATTATGGTAGTTTTGATGACTTTATCAATGATTTATTAGGAAAAGTTTCTAATCCTAATCCCCAAACTACTAACAATCGAAATTATGGTAATCCTAATACGGGCAAGGGTTTTTCTAATGATATTGGTAATTTTAATCAAAACACGACTACCTCTAATAATCAAGAATTTTTAATTACCTTAACTTTTAAAGAGGCTTATCAAGGGGTGGAAAAACAATTTAATTTAGGCACAGAAATTATTAAGGTAAAAATTCCTGCAGGTGCTAAATCTGGTACTAAAATTAGGTTACGTGGCAAAGGAGCCCAAAATCCGATGACGCAACAACGAGGAGATTTATATTTGAAAGTTGAGTTACAACCTCATAAATTTTTCCAGTTTGAAGAAGGTAATTTAGTCTGTGAAGTGCCTATTTCACCTGATGAAGCTGTTTTAGGGGCGCAAGTTGATGTGCCTACTCCTGATGGAAATGTGATAGTTACTATTCCCCCAGGGGTTAAATCCGGTCAATCTTTACGTTTACGTGGCAAAGGTTGGTTTAATTCTAAAGGGATTCAAGGAGATTTATTGGTCAAAGTGGCGATCGCTACTCCGAAAAAAATTAGTGATTTAGAAAAAGAATATTACGAAAAAATTCGTAATGCTCGCAGCTATAATCCACGAGAAAATTTTAAAAATATTAGTCTTTAATTATTTTGTCAACTGATTTGATCTAATTTTAGGGTGGAGTGTTTGACTACTACCAAATGAAGATGACACCACCTTAGTTTGTCATAACTATAATGGCGATCGCCATTATGTAGCCATTTAAATAAAGAAAAAGACAAAAATGAAAAAAATCAAACAAAGTTTAAACCTAGCCTTTAGAAAACTCAAACCCTTAAGAAGGGAAATTAACAAATTAAAAGAAAATTTAAATAACCTCTTCCACAAAACTGCCACCCAACTTAACCAATCAGAAGAATATCACAAAAACAATTTAAGAGACTTTTTAAACAATACCTATTATGAAAATAAACATTATATAAACACCAAAGATAGACAAGACTTAGTAATTCATCAGCAAGATAATGACAGTAAAGTAGGAATAATTATCGAAATAAAAAAACCAAACAATCAAAACGAGATGTTAAAAATAGATAACTTTAACGTCAAATCATTGCAACAAATACTTTACTACTACCTAGAAGAAAGAATAACCCATCAAAATATAGAAATAAAACATTTAATCATCACAGATATTTATAACTGGTTTATATTTAATGCCAACTTATTTGAAGAAATATTTTATCAAAATAAAGAATTAACGAAAAAATTTAAAGAATTTAAAGAAGGAAAATTAACCAGTAAAAAACAAGACTTTTTCTATCAAGAAATAGCCAGTAAATTTATTGGACAAAATGAAGAAAAATTAAAAGAAAATTGTACCTATTTTAACTTAAAAGAATATCAAAATTGTAGGGATGATAATGACTTAATACCCTTATATAAAATACTATCACCAGAACATTTATTAAAACTATCATTCGTAAATGATAGCAATACATTAGACACAGGATTTTATTATGAATTACTACATATAATTGGATTAACAGAAGTAGAAAAAAATAATATAACACTGATCAAAAGATTACCAGAAAATAAAAGAAATCAAGGATCATTATTAGAAAATACCATCAATCAATTAGAAATATCTAATAAAATTGACACCTTAAATAATCACAATGATTACGGTAATTCTTATCAAGAAAAAGTATTTAATATCGCCTTAGAATTAGTGATTACATGGGTAAATAGAATTTTATTCTTAAAGCTATTAGAAGCCCAATTAATAAGTTTTAATAATGATAAAAAATTAGAATTTCTTAACAATGAAAAGATTAAAAACTTTAATGAATTAGATAGTTTATTTTTTCAAATTTTAGCTAAAGAAAGAATAGATAGAAGAGAAGATATTAATAATAGATTCTACTATATTCCTTATCTAAATAGTTCCCTATTTGAAGTATCTAAACTAGAAATAAAAACCCTACTTATTTCTAGTTTAAATTATGACCAAAAATTGCCCTTATTTAAAAGAACAATTCTTCAAAATAATCAAGGGGAAAAATTAACAGGAGAGTTAAAAACTTTAAATTATTTGTTTGAATTTTTAGCAGCTTATGATTTTAGTAGCGAAGGAAAAGAGGAAATTCAAGAGGAAAATAAAACCTTAATTAATGCCTCAGTATTAGGATTAATCTTTGAAAAACTTAATGGCTATAAAGAAGGGTCATTTTTTACCCCCGGTTTTATTACAATGTATATTTGTAAAGAAACTATAACCAAAACTGTCATCAGAAAATTTAATCAAATAAAAGGTTGGAATTGTGAAAAATTAGAAGATTTATATAATGAAATAAAAGACAAAAAAGAAGCGAATCTTATCATCAATAATATCAAAATATGCGATCCAGCAGTAGGTTCGGGACATTTTTTGGTATCGGCATTAAATGAAATGATTGCCATTAAAAGTGAGTTGGATATATTGCTAGATAAGCAAGGAAAATTAATTAGAAAAATTGATTATACTATTGCCGTAGAAAATGATGAATTAGTAATTTATAGCGGAGATAAATTATTTAGCTATAACCCCCACAATCAAGAGAGTCAAAGAATCCAAGAAACTATTTTTAAAGAAAAACAAACAATTATTGAAAATTGTTTATTTGGTGTGGATATTAACCCCAATTCTGTCAAAATATGCAACCTGAGATTATGGATTGAATTACTAAAAAATGCCTACTATCATAACCCCCCTCTTACTTTCCCCTTATCAAGGGGGGGTGGTGGGTATCCTACTTTAGAAACCTTACCAAATATCGATATTAATATAAAATGTGGAAATTCTTTAATTAGTCGCTTTGCCTTAGATGCCAATTTAGGAGGTGCATTAAAAAGAAATGGTTTAACAATTTCTACTTATAAACAAGCTATAAAAAACTATCATATTACTACGAAAAAAGAAGAAAAAAGAGGGATAATAGATTTAATTAGACAAATCAAAGATAAGTTTAAAACTGCTATTAATAGTAATGATAATCTTTTATCTGAGTTGAGAAAAAAAGAAGGAGAGTTAGAAAATTTAAAGAATCAAACTATTTTATTAGAAGAGACGCTAAACCAGTTAAAAACAAGAGAGAAACAGATAAAAAACTTAGAAAACCAGATTAATTTATTAAGAAATTTAATTGAAGATAAAATAAATAATTCGGTTTATGATAAGGCTTTTGAATGGCGTTTTGAGTTTCCTGAGGTGTTAGATGAAGAAGGAGATTTTGTTGGTTTTGATGTGGTGATGGGTAATCCTCCTTACGGTGTTAAATTAACGGATAGTGAAAAAACTTATTTTCAACAAAAATTTGTTAATCAAGATTATCAATTAGATACTTATTTGTTATTTATTGAACAAGGTTTCTTAATTTGTGCCGATGAGACACAATTTACTTATATTATTCCCAATACTTGGCTTACTAATCTAAAATTTAAAAAGATACGCTCTTTTATTTTTAATCAGATAACAATTAAGAATATTGCCCATTATCAAAAATCTGTATTTAAAAAAGCAGTAGTAGATACTCAAGCGGTGTTTTTTTCAAAAGAAAAATTAGAGGATGAAAATAAGGTAGAAATAAGAGTATATGAGAATGAAAAAGATTTTACCAGTAAATTAATTTGTCAATCTCAAGGTAAAGATTATGATGGGGAAACTATTAATATTTTTCTGGAAGAGGCGGATATTTCTCTCAAAAATAAACTTGATAGTAATAGTCAAAAATTAGGTGATTTATTTAAAATTGTTTCTGGTTTAGTGCCTTATGAAGTGGGCAAAGGCAAACCAAAACAAACACAAGAAGATGTTACCAATAGGGTATTTGATGCTACTCGTAAATTAGATAAAACTTATCGTAAGTTATTAAGAGGAAGTGATGTTAATAAATATCGTCTTCAATGGAAATCAAAAGTATGGTTAAAATATGGTGACAATTTAGCCGCACCTAGATATTCTGCTAATTTTGAGGCGGCTGAAAAAATTGTGATTAGACAAACGGGGGATACTTTAACGGCAACTATCGATGATAAAAAATTTATTTGTATGAAAAATCTCCATGTAATTACTTCTAAACCAGAGATTGATTTATCTCTTAAATATTTACTTGCTTTACTGAATTCTAAATTATTAGATTATTATCATAGTTTATTGAATCCAGAAAAAGGGGAAGCACTTGCGGAGGTGAAAAAAGAAAATGTGGCTAAATTACCGATAAAAAATATTTCAACCTCTCAACAAAAACCATTGATTGATTTAGTCATAGAAATTTTACAAAAGAAGAAAGCTAATCCCAAAGTTAATACCAGGAAATTAGAGAGAGAAATTGATTTATTAGTATATGAAATTTATGGATTAACGGAAACGGAAATTGCCATAATTGAATCCTCTTATAGATAATTTAAATGAAATGGCGATCGCCATTTCATTTAAATTATTTTATTTGATTGAAATAAAGACTTTTTTAAGGTGTCATCTTAGTATCTATGATATGATGAGATATGAATCAATTTTTTTTGATATGATAATTTTATGATGGTAGAAAAAAATGACTAAAGATAACTCAAATTCCCAAGTAAATAAAATTGGTGGCAGTCTTAGCTTCTTTGAAAAATACCTAACCATTTGGGTGATTATTTGTATTGTAATTGGTATTATTTTAGGCAAAATAGTCCCCCAATTAGCTAAAACTTTAGATAGCATGAGCGTTTATAACGTTTCAATTCCTATTGCTATCTGTTTATTTTTTATGATGTATCCCATCATGGTAAAAATTGATTTTTCTCAAGCGATGAAGGCTTTTAAAAATCCTAAACCAGTTATTTTAACTTTAGTTGTTAATTGGTTAATTAAACCTTTTTCCATGGTAATTTTTGCTCAATTTTTCTTAGGTTGGTTATTTAAACCTTTATTAAGTAATACAGAAGTAATTAATAATATTCAAGTTACCTTAGCTGATTCTTATATAGCTGGTACTATTTTATTAGGTATTGCACCTTGTACAGCTATGGTGTTAATGTGGGGTTATCTTTCTTACAGCAATCAAGGCCATACTTTAGTAATGGTTGCTGTTAATTCTTTGACTATGTTGTTTTTGTATGCACCTTTAGGGAAGTGGTTACTTTCTGTTAATAATTTAATCGTGCCTTGGGAAACTATTGTTTTATCAGTTTTGATTTATGTAGCTTTACCTTTAGCTTGTGGTGTTTATAGTCGTTACTGGATTTTTAAATATAAGGGTAGAATCTGGTTTGAAACTCAATTTTTACAATTTCTTTCTCCTGTAGCTATTTTCGCCTTATTATTAACCCTTGTTTTGTTGTTTGCTTTTAAAGGAGAATTAATTGTTAATAATCCTCTGCATATTCTTTTAATTGCTATTCCTTTATTTCTTCAAACTAATTTTATTTTTCTAATTACTTATTTTATTGCTCTTAAATTCAATCTTTCTTATGAAGATGCGGCACCTGCTGCTTTAGTTGGTGCTAGTAATCATTTTGAAGTGGCGATCGCTACCGCAGTTATGTTATTTGGTTTAAATTCTGGGGCTGCTTTAGCAACAGTAGTAGGAGTTTTGATTGAAGTGCCTGTAATGTTAATGTTAGTAGAATTCTGCAAAAAAACTGCTTTTTGGTTTCCTCGAGAGCCAGAAAAAGCTACCTTATTTGATCCAAGATGTCAATAGTATATGTTAATAATCTGGTATAATTCATAGTCTCTAATTAAACCGAATAAAATAATTAAAAATCATTCCATGGAACTATTACCAGAAAATTTACAAAAATTAAAAAATCAAGTCGCCCTAATTACTGGTGCGTCTAGGGGTATTGGAAAGGCTACGGCTTTGGCTTTAGCTTGTGAAGGTGCTAAAATTGTGGTTAACTATGCTAGTAATCAAGAAGCAGCCGATTTAGTCGTTACCGAAATTAATAATATGGGTGGAGAGGCAATCGCCATAAATGCTGATGTCTCTAAAGCTGATGCTGTAGAGGAAATGATTAAAATTACCCTAGAAAAATGGGGCAGAATCGATATTTTAGTTAATAATGCTGGCATAACTCGTGATACTTTAATGTTACGCATGAAGTTAGAAGATTGGCAAGAAGTAATTAACCTTAATTTAACTGGCGTTTTTTTGTGTTGTAAAGCCGTCAGTAAAGTGATGTTAAAACAAAGAAGTGGCAGAATAATTAATATATCATCGGTGGCAGGCCAAATGGGCAATCCAGGCCAAGCAAATTATAGTGCAGCTAAAGCGGGAGTTATTGGTTTAACTAAAACTTTGGCCAAAGAATTTGCTTCTCGTGGAGTGACAGTTAATGCTGTAGCACCCGGTTTTATTGAAACTGATATGACTAGCGGCTTAAAAAGTGATGAAATTTTAAAATTTATTCCGTTGGCAAGATACGGCAAACCAGAAGAAATTGCGGGAATGATTCGTTTTTTAGCCTCTGATATTGCTTCTAATTATATTACAGGTCAAGTCTTTAATGTTGATGGTGGTATGGTTATGTAGTTAATTTTTTGTTTTTTATAATTTGGAGATCGCCAAATTACTAATTTCAATTATTGATAATTTTAATAATTAATTCATTTCTAATGTTAAATTATCAATAGTATTTTATTTGAGGAAAATTTATGACTATTGACGATAAAATCAAAGCGGCCGCCAAAAATGTAGAAGGTAAGGTACAAGAAGCAACAGGAGACATCACAGACGATAATACCATGAAAGTAGAAGGAAAACTTAAACAAGCTCAAGCTGCTGCTATGAATCTTTCTGAAGACATTAAAGAAAAAGCCCAAGATTTAATTGATGATATTAAAAATGTACATATTAAGGAAAAAGCACAAAACTTAGTCGATGACATCAAAAATATTGATATTAAAGAAAAAGCCCAAGATTTAGTTGATGACATTAAAAATATTGATATTAAAGAAAAAACACAAGATTTAGTTGATGACATTAAAAATGTTGCCAATAATGTCATCGATAAAATTAAAAACAAATTAGATTAATAAATTTTATCAAAAAATTTTTGCTTAATGTATAGCAAAAAACTTTAATTATGGTAGGTTGAATTAAAGTATCAAACCAACCAAAACTTATTATCGTAGGTTGGGTTGAAGTTTGAAACCCAACCAAAACTTAATTAATATTACAGATTATCAATTAAGTTAGATATTTAAAAACTATTTTTGTTTTGGTATTTTTCACCCATTCCCCATTACCTATCTTATTCCCTATCTCAAAGTTAATGTTTAATAATAAAAATGATCAAGAAATAGACTCGAAAATTAATCGTTTTCAATTAGAAAATGGAATAACTCTAATTGTCATCGAAAATCCTACTTGTGAAATTATTTCTGGTAAAATTTTTATCAAAAATTGTGGTGGTAAATGGGAAACAAAAAAAAATCAAGGAATTTCTAACTTAGTAGCTAATTTACTAACAAAAGGTACACACAATTTAACGGCCTTAGAAATTGCCGAAAAAGTTGAATCCAGAGGAGCAAATTTAAGTACAGATGTCACCACCGATTACTTTGTAATTAGTCTAAAAACTATTACTCATGACTTTGAATATGTTTTAAAACTCACAGAAGAAATAATGCGATCGCCATCTTTTCCTATCTCAGAAATAGAATTAGAAAAGAATCTTATTTTACAAGAAATTTTAGGACAAAAAGAACAACCTTTTAATATTGCATTTAATCAACTAAAAAAAATGATGTATAAAGATCATCCTTATGGATTATCTATATTGGGATCAGAAGAAACTATTTTAAAATTTACTCAAAATCATTTAAAAAAGTATCAACAGACTTTTTTTAAAGCTAATAATTTAGTTATTAGTTTAGCAGGAAAATTAAGCAAAGAAGAAGGATTTGAATTAATCAATAATACTTTTGGGAAATGGCAAAAATCCACAGAATTATTAATCCAATCACCACAATTTTCCTTAATTTCTAATCCTGAACAGAACCATATTAGACAGGAAACACAACAATCAATAATCATGTTAGGCTACTTAGGTTCAGAAGTAAAAAGTAAAGATTACCCAATTTTAAAACTATTAAATACTTATTTAGGAAACGGATTATCTAGTCGATTATTTGTAGAATTGAGAGAAAAAAAAGGACTAGCTTATGATGTATCTTGTTTTTATCCCACAAGACTAGATAAATCTCAATTTGTTTTATATATGGGTACATCCGCCCAAAATATCGATATTGGTATTAAAGGCTTAGAAACAGAGGTAAAACTAATATGTTCGGAACTTTTAAGCCTAGAAGACTTACAAATAGCTAAAAATAAACTATTAGGGCAATATGCTTTAGGAAAACAAACTAATTCAGAATTAGCCCAACTTTATGGTTGGTATGAAACTTTAGAATTAGGTATTGAATATGATCACATTTTTCCTCAATTAATTACAGAAATTAAGGTTGATCAAGTACAAGAGGTTGCACAACGTTATTTTACCGATTATTATTTATCAGTAGTAGGAAATTATTAAAGAATATCCAAATTATTTTCTGATTTAATTAAATAAATAAAATAAAAATCATATTTACAAATATTCTTTCAAAAAAATTTAAATATAAATAAGAAATTTTATGCTTAAACATTGGCTTAAATTGGCTATAAAACCTTATTATAAAAAGAAATATTTGGCAATCAAAAAACTTAAAAATATGCCAAGATATACTGAAACTAAAATTGATCTTTTAGATAAAGAAGTTGAGTTAGTTGATTCTTTATCTAAAAGATCAATGTACCAAGAAATTTTTGAGAAGGGTATTTATCAGTTTAAAAGTGATCATAATTCTCCCAAAATTATCGATTGTGGGGCGAATTAAGTAATAAGTTTTTATAATTTACAATCAGAAACTGATTATCTCAAGATTTTTGATTATTACTTAAAATCTGGAGAAAAAAACCCCAATAACCTAATAACCTAACACCCCAATCTTTTTTCCTACTTACTTTGAAACTGCCCTGCCTTTTAAACGGTTAGGAGGATACAATCTACCAGATTAATTTTCTTGCATCTTTTCCAGAGTAGCCATAAAATCCTCAATACTCATAAATTCCTGATAAACTGAAGCAAAACGAATATAAGCAACCTCCGAAATTTCTTGTAAATAACTTAAAGCTAACATTCCAACTGCCTGACTGGTAACTTCTCCAGTAATTTCTTCTTGTAATTTAACCTCAATTTCATTGACAATATAATCTAACATTTCAATAGAAATATCCGTTTTTTCACAAGCTCGAATCATGCCTCGTAATAACTTTGACCGATCAAAAGATTCTTTTCTACCATCTTTTTTAATGATTTTTAACGGTACAAACTCCACTCTTTCATAAGTTGTAAAACGAAACCAACAATTAAGACATTCTCGCCTTCTTCGGGTACTTTTACCGCCTTCGGTGGAGCGAGATTCTAACACTTTAGTATTGTCACTATTACAAGATGGACATTGCATCGATTAGCTTATTCCCTTATTCCTAGTTATAGCAATGAGAAAGTTTGCTAAAAAATAGCCTACTTCTCTTTATTCTACTCTTTGCATACCACAAAAGAATAAAATTTACAAGAAATAAGCTATTTTTATATTTTATTTAGGACAGTAAATTTATAAATTGTCAATCCAGAATTTTTATTTTTCGATACGGGGAGGCTCACGTAAAGCTACCGCAAAGAAAAGTACAGAAATCATCATAAATAAAACGACGATATAAGCAACACTTTCCATAATAATCGCTCCTTAATATTTTTGTAAATTGTAGTAAAAATGTCGCTAATTTCTTAATGAAGTGATGCAGTGTAAAAAACAAATTGCATCACCTCAATTATTTAATTAGGAAAATAAATTATCCTACTAAATTGGTTCACTACGACGAGTAGATTTGTCCCCAACTTTTTGGAACTTACCCCATTCTACTTGCTCTGGACTTAAATCTGGGTCGATACCAGCAAATACGTCTCTGAATAGAGTACGAGAGCCGTGCCAAATATGACCAAAGAAGAATAATAAGGCAAAACAAGCGTGACCGAAAGTAAACCAACCACGAGGACTTGTACGGAATACTCCATCAGATGCTAGAGTTTCGGTATCAAATTCAAAAGGTTGACCACCTTGGGCTTTACGAGCGTATTTTTTCACATCTAAAGAATCAGTAAAAGTTTGTCCATTAAGAGCACCACCATAGAAAGTAACAGTTACTCCACTTTGTTCAATACTAAGTTTTGATTCAGTACGACGGAAAGGAATATCCGCACGAACTACACCTTCAGCATCAGTTAAGATAACGGGGAAAGTTTCAAAGAAGTTAGGTAGACGACGAACATTTAATTCTCTTCCTTCTGAATCTTTAAATTCAGGATGTCCTAACCAACCTTGAGCTATACCGTCACCTTTATTCATTTGACCAGTACGGAATAAACCGCCTTTAGCGGGGCTATTTCCTACATAATCATAGAAGGCTAGTTTTTCAGGAATACTTGCCCAGGCTTCGCTTAAACTAGCTCCATTATTGATACTAGCTTGTACTCGGCGATCGATTTCTTGTTGATAGTAACCTTGATCCCATTGATAACGAGTAGGTCCAAATAACTCAACAGGGGTAGTAGCTGAACCATACCACATGGTACCTGCCACGATGAAAGCAGCAAAGAAAACTGCAGCAATACTACTAGATAAAACTGTTTCAATGTTCCCCATCCGTAAGGCTTTGTAAAGTCTTTCTGGAGGTCTTACACTTAAATGGAATAAGCCAGCAATGATACCGACAATACCTGCTGCTATATGATGAGCTACAACTCCCCCAGCATTGAAGGGATTAAACCCTGCTGGTCCCCATTCAGGGGCTACTGGTTGAACGTGACCTGTTAAGCCATAAGGATCAGATACCCACATACCAGGCCCCCAAAGTCCAGTTAAATGGAATGCTCCAAAACCGAAGCAAAGAAGACCAGATAAAAATAAGTGAATACCGAACATTTTAGGTAAATCTAAAGCTGGTTCACCAGTACGAGGATCAGTAAATAATTCTAAATCCCAGAATACCCAATGCCAAACAGCTGCTAAGAATAATAAACCAGATAAAACGATATGAGCGGTTGCGACCCCTTCAAAAGACCAGAAACCAGGATTTCCAGCTTCCCCAGTAATACTCCAACCTGCCCAAGAATCAGTTACTCCTAAACGTGCCATAAAGGGAAGTACAAACATCCCTTGTCTCCACATAGGATTTAAAATTGGATCACTAGGATCAAATACTGCTAACTCATAAAGAGCCATCGATCCAGCCCAACCTGCTACTAATGCGGTGTGCATTAAGTGAACAGAAATTAGTCTGCCTGGATCATTGATTACGACTGTGTGGACTCGATACCAAGGTAGTCCCATTGACTACACTCCTCCTTTTATTTTATTAATTTTCTGCAATTTTGGGATTTATCTAGTTTACTCTTTTTTAACAACAAACTATCCCTATAAATGAATATTATGTTAAAAAGTGTATCTTTTCTTAACCTTATTTGCAAGTTTTAATATTTTTTTTCTTTTTGGCGATCGCCAAAAAGAAAAAACCTAAATTAATGTAAAAATATTGTTCTCAGAAATCCCGAAAACCTAATGTTTAATATCTGTTTATAAATTATATTTAGCTGAGTGAGGATTGAAGTCTTGATAAGCTAAATAAACTGCTTCTAAAAACAAATTAGCACTGGTATCTTGAGATAATTCTTCTAATTTAATAATTTCTTTTGCTTGAGTTGCCAAGCGAAAACTGATTTCTTGCCTAGCCGAAACTAACATATTCTCTCTTCTTTCTAAATATTCTCGAATAATAGCAAAATCTTCTGATGATAATTGAGTAATATCGGCTTTCATAATTAAAAAAGAAGCTAAAGATGAGGCTTCATTACTAATAATTAAATTATGTTTAGATGTTGCCGTTTTCTCTTGAATAACTATTGTTCCAGCTACTAAATCGCCAATTCTCTTCTCTTTTTTCGTAAACATAATTAAAAAAGCACCGATAAAAAATATATCATCAACTGGTCGTAATAATGCTCGTAATGTAGCTTGAGAAATACTAATTATTCTACCATCATCTCTAATTACCCTAATTTTAACCCGTTTCTTGCCTATTGTTTGTCCTTGCCCTAAAGTTTCAAAAATGACAAAATAACCCACATAAATGGCAAAAATAAGGACTAGTTGAATAGCAAATAACCACAATTGTAAATTTTTTTGAAGATTCTCAGGAAATATACTCCAAAAATTAAAAGCGATTAAAGCCCAAAAAAGAAGAAAAACGATTAAAATTGCCCCTAAAATTACATAATCGAGAATCAAAGCATAAGCCCGATTACCTATTCCAGCTAAGGTAAAATCTAATTCGACACTTTCTGGTGTTTCAAAACTGATTTCGTTAAAAAATTTCATCTTTTTGATTGTGAGAATTTTATATATTTTTATATATTTTTCATACCATTAAATTTATTTTGAAGTATAGAACCCATTTGGTATCTCAAGAAATAGCTAGTCGTTTCAACATCAGTCGGATAAAACATAAGTTTATTTTTTGTGTGGAATTAAATAATGTTCTTTCAAAATTTTTAACCAAATTCTTACATCTTTCCATCCACGCATTTGACCTTTCAATTACTCATCTTGCTTTTACTACCACAAACCCACTTTTGCCCTCTGCTTTTTTTTGTTCACCAGGTCATTTTGGGTGATTTTTTTATCCTAATTTTCTTGCTAATTTGCGGATAAATTTTCTCCAACTCCGACATGATTAAATCAGGATGATAACCAGAATCTACTAAAATTGTTATTTTATCAACATTCATCGGTTTACCACGAAAATAATCCATATCAGCCGTCAACATTTGAATTAATCCTTTGTCATCAGAAATATTTGCTTTTGTACAATGAGTAAAAAAGGGAAAGCCCAGACTGTCTACCGCTAAATGTCTCTTAATACCATTAGTGAGTTTATAATGACAAAATCCCTTACTCTCAACACTGGCATTACAAGTGTTTTTAACTGCTTGAGAATCAATGATGATTAATTGAGTCAAGTGGGGGAGGGCTTTTTCTCTAAGTTGCTGATGTAACTGAAATATAATTGTGTCAATAACACTGTCTTTTTTCCAATATTTGTCATGCCAATAAACGGTGGAATAAGGGGGTAAATCTTTAGGTAAATCAACCCAATTACAACCGTTTTTGAGTTGATAAAAAATACCATCTAAAATTTGTCTTTTAAACCACTTAAGTGGACGAGTTAGTTTCTTTTCTGGCAAAAGGGGTTTTATTATTTCCCATTCTTGATCTGTTAGACTACTAGAGTAAACCATGGTAAAAGTTATAAGCATTTTCTCATAACATTATAATCGATACCAAATCATAGATACCAAATGGGTTCTATAGCAATAGTCAGTTTTTTTGAAGCAAAAAGACTAGAGAAATAAGGAGTTTAAACCTCTTGTTTCCTCTTAACAGTTATGACTACTGAGATATTATTATTTTTCTGTATTTCAGTTTGCTGATTTAAAGATAACCAACCGGGCAACCAGAGACAAGAATCTTTAAGTTGATTAGCATTTAGCCAAAATTTTGTAGTCGAATCGCAAGAAGATTTCATTTCAGCAAATATCCATTTACCTTCATTTTTACGGTTAATTACTTCAAAATGTCTCCATCCCCAAGTGGCTTGTTTTGCTGTCCATTTTGAGCCTAATAAATGGGGTAATTTTTGTTTTTTTTGCATAAAATTGACTCTGTTATTTTTATTTATAATCTCTAATTATTTTTTTGATTATATTTAGGCAAATTTTCATTAGACTTGTTGCGAATTAAATGTTTGCATATCTAAAACCTTTGTCACATAAGACCTAAATTTTGTCAAAATACTATTTCACAACAACTCTATTTTTTATCAAACTATTTTGATATATATGCTTTGTCTAACTCTAACCATAACGTACTTTCTTTTTTTAATTTTTTTGCATTATAAATTTCCCATGCTTTGATATTTCCATTTTAATCAGCAAATACTAAAAAATTTTCATACTTCGCATCGGTTAGATTTAAGACCTTAGGCGTAAAATTTAAATATTCAATTTTAGTCATATCTGTTTTATAGAAACCATTTGAGATCTATTTTAAGAAAGGAGATCGCCATAAAAATCATCACAAAACAT
>CAZWLZ010000005.1:0-12434 GCA_964634505.1 uncultured bacterium
TTAAATAAATTCTTCCCCTTGGAGAGTCCATTTCTTTCCCGATTACTCGATAACTAGGGCAAGTGGATAAACAAAAACCACAATGAACACATTTATCTACTAAGTCTTGATTAGGCGGATTATTCAAATCAAACCCTTTTAAATTTTTAATATTATCTATTAAATTATTATTATCGATTATTTCTTGATTAATATTAGTTGTCATTAAATTATTGATTAGATTAGATAAACTTAATTGTAGAGGAATTTATCTTCCTATGAGCATTACTCAAAAAGATAAAAGACTTGTAGAAAATTATAACATTTAGTATTAAACTTGTAACAACAAAAAATAATTAAATATAAAATTATGAAAGAGTAATTTATTAAGAATTATTCAGTGCTGAAAACAAATGGCAATCGCCATTAGTTGGTAAAAAGAAAAATTAATAAAACAATCTTCCTTGAAATAATCAGAATTTAAGTTAAAATAATCTTCAAGGTATAGCATAAAATTTAAACTAAACCTAAAAAAATTAATAGAAAAAGCCTACTGCTTTGATATTATGTATGATTATAAAAAATAAATTATAGATTTGTCGGTTAAAAAGTTGAGTTAGGAATAATGACCGCAAAAGAAAACAAATATTCTAATCCTATCCCATTTAAAGAGTTTTCGTCCACAAACCAAATAGGCTTTTTTGAAAATTTAAAACAGCCTCGATTTAGTGGCCAACTTTTGCTAACAGGCCCTAGAAAAATGAAATGGGTATTTTACCTTTATTTAGGTAGAATGGTTTACGCCACTGGAGGATTTCATCCTGTAAGAAGATGGCGTCGAAATGTAGTAGCTTATCTACCTCATTTACCTTCTAATTTTTCAGCTTATCAAACAGAAATCGATAACCTCAATTTAGAGGGCAGTAATAAAAGTTGGGAATATGAATTATTATGCTTTTGGGTAGAAGAAAATAAAGTTTCCCTCGAACAGGCCGCCAAAATGATTCGGCATACCATTATAGAAGTATTATTTGATGTTACTCAAGCAATGCAAGTAACTTGCGAATTAAAAGCCGATAAAAATAGTCCTTTTTCTACTCGCCTAGTATTAATTGATTCCGAACAAGTAATAGCCGAATCCACCAAATTATGGCAAGCTTGGCAAGCCGCCAAAATAGCCGATCGATCACCTGATATGGCCCCTGTAATTACTCAACCCCAAGAACTAGAACAACAAACGAAACCCCAAGTTTATCAAACTTTAAATCAATTACTAGATGGGCAACAAACCTTAAGAGATTTATCTGTGCGGATGAAAAGAGATTTACTAACCGTAACACGCTCTTTATTGCCTTATGTACAAAGAGGATTAGTCAAATTAGTGGAAATTCCCGATTTGCCTTCTCCGGTAGTGCCTATGGACGATTTTTCCGATGATAATAAAAAACAAAAAGTCTTAATTGCTTGTATAGATGATAGTCCATTAATTTGTCAAACCATGGAAAAAATTATCTCTAATGCAGGCTACGCATTTTTAGGCATAAATGACCCTCTTCGGGCGATCGCCATTTTATTAACGAAAAAACCAGATTTAATATTTTTAGATTTAGTAATGCCCAATGCCAACGGTTATGAAATTTGTAGTCAATTAAGAAAACTAACATTTTTTAAACACACTCCCATCGTAATCTTAACGGGAAATGACGGATTAGTTGACAGAGTAAGAGCAAAAATGGTAGGGTCATCAGATTTCATGGGCAAACCAGTTGATACAGTAATGGTTTTAGATACTATTCGCAAACATCTAAAAATAGGTGTATCCTAAACTATAAAATAACCTAAGATTAAGGTTAGTAAATAATATAGACTAAATAAATAACCTTAAATTAAGATAAAAAGTAAAGATTAAAAGAAATAAAAACAAGGAGAATTATGGGACACGTTTTAGTAGTGGATGACTCTCTCACAGAAAGAGAAATATTAGTAGGGCATCTACAAACAGCAGGGATAAAAGTTATTACAGCCAATAGTGGAGAAGAAGGCTTGGAAAAAATTCAAGCAGAAATACCAGACTTAATCATTTTAGATGTAGTATTACCCGGAAGAAGTGGTTTTGAAATATGTAGGGAAATAAAATCAAAAGAACAAACAAGTAAAATTCCCGTTATTATTTGTTCAACCAAAGGCAGTGAAATGGATAAATTTTGGGGCTTAAAACAAGGTGCGGATGCCTATCTGCCAAAACCTGTAAATCAAGAAGAATTAATTATGACAGCTAGAAAATTAATTAAATAAATTCTCCTAATTTATCATTGAAAATTAAACAAACTTCTTGCAAAAAAAAAACCTCCGCAAGAAGTTAAATTACAATCAATAAATAGCAATAATATTAATAAAAATTAGCCCACAAATTTCTTAATCTATCTAAGACAAAATATGGCTTCCAATTACCCCACAAGTTTAAATTTCTCCCTGACAGGACAAATAAATCAAGAAAATAAAGAAAAAGAACAATTTTTAAGATTTGTATTACTACCCGATACTACCTTAATGTTGCCCATCAAACAAATTTCAGCCGTGCTAAAAATTCCCCTAGGTTCAATTGTGCCAATTCCAGAAATGGCACCTTGGGTAATGGGCGTTTACAATTGGCGCGGCGAAATAATTTGGATGATTGATATAGGACACTTATTAGGTTTTACCCATTGGTATGAACAATCAGTAACAGCTTCAAATCATCAAGCAATTTTGATTCATCCTAGTGAACAAAGAAAAGCAAATCAAACAGGAGGAGACATGATTGGCTTAATTGTTAGTCAAGTAGAAGAAATTGAATTATCAAATCCCAATGAAATTCACTCACCTCCGGCTTCTTCGGTAACATCACAATTAGCTCCTTTTTTAAGAGGATATTGGTTAAAAGAAAATGGAGATATTATTGTAACTTTAGATGGTGATGCCATTCTTGCTTCTATGCCCAAAGAATAAAAATAATTAGGAAAATTGAAATAAATTTATCTTATTAATTAATAAATGTAATAAATAATCAAAATAAAATCAAAAAATAAGTTAATCTAAAAATAATAGTTTATTTCTAAATTTTAGAACTAATTAAAGTTTGTCGAAATCTTTAAGTATAAATACTTAAAAGTATAAATAAATACCTAATAAATTAATAATTTTGATGAGGCTGATTCCATGACACAAATTTCTCCCAAACCAACCCCTCAAGACGATAATCAACCCCCCGTTAACCAACTTTCTAATGAAGATTTAATTCAAATTGTTTCCACACCACCTAACACTTATAGCAATGAATCTAGTAATGAATCTAGTGCAGAAAAAAAACAGAGGAAAGACTTTGAGCAAAAACTAAAAAATAAAAAAAAGAATCAACTAATAGAAAATAAACAGAATATGCTAAGTTGGTGGTCATCACAAAATATCAAGTTTAAAACCACATCGTTAGCTATATTAATGAGCGTTATTCCTTTAATAGCGATAGGAACAATAACATCATTAGTAGTCAGTGACTCTGTAGAAGATCAACAGACTGAAAGACAAATAGATCATTTAGAAGACGTTTTAAAAGAAACAAATTTACTTTTAAATGACCGATACAAAGATATACAGTCTATGGCCAATAGAGATATTTTTGCTAATTCCAAATTGGCTACAACTACTGTAGAAAAAAATGCAGAATTAAATAATTTAATTGAAATTTATCAATTCTACGATAGTATAGCTATTTTTGATAATGAAGGAAATGTAATAGCTCAAAGTGATGGGAAACCCCTAGAGAACCACCTCAATAGAAGCTATATTCAAGAAGCCAAGAAAGTAGATGGTGCAGTAATTAGTGAACCCTCAATTTCTCAAACAGAAGGAACTTTTAATATTTATTTTGCTTCGGTAATTAAAGATAAATCAACAGGAAATAATATTGGTTTTATTCGCTCTCGAATGCCAGTAAATAAATTAAAAGAAATAACTAATCTTTCTTATAAAGAAAAAGGCTTAAATGAAAAACAAGGAGATGAATACTATTTAGTTTCAAAATCAGGGGAAGTTTTTTATTCTTCCAAAGAAGGAGAAATTATAAATAACACCATGTCAACAGGAGGAAAAACTAATAATAAAAAATATCAACCTCTCAATTTAAAAGAACTTTTTCCAGAAATAAGCAAAAATCCTGAAAAAGAAGGGATGACAACAATGAAATCGGAAAATAGTAAATTGAAAGAAGAACAATTTGTAGCTTACGGAGGTTTGCAAAATGTCAAGGGATTTGAATATAAAGGAGCTGTAGTCAATAATGCAGCGGAAGTGTATGCACCCCAAAATAGATTTTTACAAACCATGTTTTTAGGTACACTTTTAACAGCTGGTGGTATTGGTTATATTGCTTGGTTACTTGGTCAAAAACTAACTGCACCTATTAGTAAAGCGGCTCAAACAATTGAAAAAATTACTCAAGGTGATTTAGATGCCACCCTCGAAGTAGAAGGAAATGACGAAATGGCACAATTAGGGCGTGATATTAATCAAATGACAGCTCAAATAAAAACCCTAGTTAGAGAACAACAATTATCGGCAACTCAATCAAGTTTACTGAAAAATATTACTTTAAAAATGACAGAAGCTTTTGAAGCTCAAGCAGTATTTAATATAGCAGTAACAGAGGTACGCAAAGCTTTACAGAGTGATAGGGTTATTATTTATAGTTTTGATGAGGTATGGAAAGGTACAATTATTGCCGAATCAGTAGATGGGAATTATCCTCAGGCCATCGGATCGCAAATTTTAGATCCTTGTTTTGCGGATAGATATGTAGAAAAATATAAGAGTGGTAGAGTTCAAGCGACTCCTGATATTTACAATGCTGGATTAACAGATTGTCACTTAAGACAGTTAGAACCTTTTGCCGTTAAAGCTAGTTTAGTAGCCCCGATTTTAGTAGAAGGTAACTTATTAGGATTATTAATATCGCATCAATGCCGATCGCCAAGAAACTGGCAACCATCAGAAATAGATTTTTTCTCCCAAACAGCATCCCAAATGGGACCAGCTTTAGACAGGGTAATGTTGTTAGAAAGTAAACAATTAGATGCCTTTTTAGCTCAAAATAACAAAGATATTAGTTTTAAAATAGCCGCCTGTTTAAATCAAGATACGGTATTTAATGTAGCGATTAATGAGACTCGAAAAGTAATCCAAGGCGATCGGGTAATTATTTATAAATTTGATGAAGATTGGAAAGGTACAATCATAGCAGAATCAGTGGATTCAAAATTTCCCAAAGCGATAGGCTCGAGTATAAAAGACCCCTGTTTTGCTGATAGATATATAGAAAAATATCAAAAAGGAAGAGTACAAGCTACCAACAATATTTATACAGCTGGCTTAACTCAATGTCATATTGAACAACTAGAACCCTTTGAAGTTAAAGCAAACTTAGTAACTCCCATTGTGGTAGAAGGAAATTTATTAGGTTTATTTATTGTTCATCAATGTTCAGCCCCTCGAAAATGGTTAGAGGCAGAATGTAATTTTGTAGCCCAAATAGCAACCCAAATAGGACCAGCTTTAGAGCGTATTTCCTTGTTAGAAAGACAAAAAAAATCAGAATCAGAACAAAGACAGGAAAAAGAACGAATTCAACAAAGAGCATTAGAATTATTAATGCAGGTTGATCCTGTTAGTCATGGAGATTTGACCATTAGAGCAGAAGTGACAGAAGATGAAATTGGCACGATCGCCGATTCCTATAATGCCACTATTGAAAATTTGAGAAAAATTGTAACTCAAGTACAAATAGCATCCACCGAAGTAACCTCTATTACCAGTGATCAAGAAATGTTTATCGGATCATTGGCAACAGAATCTTTACGCCAAGCAGATGACATTAACCAAGCTTTAGATCGAATCCAAAGTTTAGCATATTCTGCCCGATTAGTATTAAGTAATGCCGAACAAGCAGAAAAAGTGGTAAAACAAGCTACTCAAAGTGTAGAAGAGGGAGAAATTGCCATGAATAAAACCGTTGATGGTATTTTAGGCATTCGAGAAACCGTAGCAGAAACTGCCAAAAAAGTTAAGCGTTTAGGGGAATCAACTCAGAAAATTTCTAAAGTAGTTAACCTAATTAGTAGTTTTGCTGATCAAACCAACTTATTAGCGTTAAATGCTTCCATTGAGGCAGCCCATGCTGGAGAAGAAGGTCGAGGTTTTGCAGTGGTAGCAGAAGAGGTACGATCTCTAGCTCGTCAATCTGCTGAAGCAACCGCAGAAATTGAAAAAGTGGTAGCCGAAATTCAAACAGAAACTAATGAAGTAGTTCAAGCTATGGAGACAGGTACAGAACAGGTAGTAGAAGGTACAAGAATGGTAGAAGAAACTAGAGCTTCTCTCTCTCAAATTACTTCTGCTTCCATTCAAATTAGTGAATTAGTATCGGCGATCGCCAAAGCAGCAGCGGAACAATCACAAACATCAGAGGAAATTACAGAAACCATGGCAGATGTAGCCACTATTTCTAATGAAACCTCCGTAGCGGTAACTCAAGTATCAGAATCCTTTAAAAAATTATTAGAAGTAGCAGAAGAACTACAATTTACCGTAAGTCAATTTAAAGTTAACTAAAATACCATCACAGAAAATAATAATTAAACTTAAATTCTGCTCAATATAGTTTTTAATTTAGTTATTATTTAGGGTTAATAGTTAATTATTTCCTTTTTTTAGCTTTTCGAGATAAACATCAAATAGTGAATAGTAAATAGTTATGACTCAAACTCCATCAAAACCACAAATAGAATCTCAAAATTATTCTGAAAACGGGAATAATCAGTTAAAACAAATCTCAAAATTTGATTCTCAAGACAAAAACGAATCATCAACTAATATATTCCAATCATTAATTAACAAATTTTATAATCTTTCGATTGGAAAAAAACAATTATTAGTATTACTACTAGCCCAAACTATATCAATAGGGGCATTAGTTGGTATAGGGATTAAAGAAATTGTCAGTAGTGGCCGAAATCAATTAGTTAATCAATCAGAATCAGAATTAAAAGCAAAACAAATAAACTACGGCATCAAAATCAATCAAATGGGCTTCGGTTTTAGGGGACAATCAGATAACACTGCTATTATTGAAGGCTCTTTACTTCATAGTCAAGGACAAAATTTACCTCCTGTCTTAAGCAATCAAATAAGAGACATCTTAAAAAATGAAATACAAGCGAGAAATATTGAATACGCCACATTAGTAGGTAGAGATAGACGCATTATTGTTAATGCTAATAAAGATAGAACAGGGCAAATATTTGATCCCAATGGCTTAGTATCCAAAGTTATTAGTAAGCCGGAACAAATCAAAACAACTGAGATTGTAACTTATAGCAAATTAAGTCAAGAACAACCTCCTATATTTCCTAATTTAACACCAGACCAAGACGGCTTAATTCGTTACACAGTAACTCCAGTAAAAGATAAAATTAACGGGCAGGTAATTGGTGTATTAGTATCAGGGGATTTAGTTAATAATAAGTTTTCCATAGTAGAAGACACTATTAATCTGTTTGGTGGGGGTTATGCTGGAATATATATGGTTGATGAAAAAAACCAATTAATTTTAGTATCTTCTCTTACGGAGGATACAACCACAAAAAATAAAGAATTGGCGGATAAAGCTATTCTTGAACAAGCCATAGAAAAACCAGATCAAATAGTAACATCAAGAGGGGAAATTAACGGCAAAGAATTCACTTTTACCGCTCAAGCAATTCGTAATAATAATGGCGAGGTCGTAGGAATTTTAGTTAGGGGTACTTCAGAGAAGGCTTTAGCACAAAATATTAGAAAAAGTTTAAATTCTCAATCACAAATAGCCTTACTAACTCTTCTTCTTAATTTACTATTTATTGTCATTTTAAATAAAGTAATTAGTGAAAGAATTAAAGCACTTCAGGGGGTTACCCAAGAGTTTGCTAGAGGTAATCAAAATATGAGGGCTAATATTAAAGGAAAAGATGAAATTGGTAATTTAGCTGATAACTTCAATGAAATGGCTCAAAATATTCAAACGAATGATAATCTTTTACGATTAGGTACAGATGTAGCTAATTTATTACAAGAAATAACCAGCTCAATCACCTTAGATCAAGATGATGTTGATAATGTATTCAATCAAGCGATGGCGAAAATTAAACTATTTTTATCGGTAGATAGAATCGTAGTTTATCGTTTTAATCCTGGTTGGAGTGGTTATATTTCTCATGAATCTTATGATCCTCGTTTTCCCTCTGCTTTAAAAGAAGAAATTACTGATCCTTGTATTCCTCAAGAATTACGCAACGCTTATGTAAACGGGCGTATTGTTCCCACAGAAGATGTATTGAATGCAGGTTTTTCTTCTGAACATTTAGCTTTAATGCAAAGATTGAAAATTAAGGCAAATTTAGTAGTGCCAATTCTAAACCAATCTCAATTATTTGGTTTATTAATAGCCCATGATTGTCAGAGTACTAGAAAATGGTCAGATCAAGAAAAAGGTTTTATGAATCAAATTGCCATTAGATTTGGGATCATTTTAGATAGGGTTAGTATTTTAAAAGCTCAAATAAATGCCGCTAGAAGATCAGAACAATTAAAAGAAATTACCTTATTTATAGCTTCGGGTTTAAATAGACAAGAAGTATTAGAATTGTCAGTAAGAGAAATACAACCAGCCATGAAAGGCGATCGGGTAATCATTTATGAATTTGATTCAGATTGGCAAGGGACAATTACAGCAGAAGCAGTAGTTCAAGGGTATCCTAAAGCATTAGGCTCAACCATAAAAGACCCTTGTTTTGCTCAAAATTATGTTAAAAGATATACTCAAGGTAGAGTACAAGCGACCTCAGACATATATAATGCTGGGTTGACTCCTTGTCATTTGAAACAGTTAGAACCTTTTGAAGTAAAAGCCAATTTAGTAGCCCCAATTTTAGTTAATCGTAAATTAATTGGTTTATTGATTTGTCATCAATGTTCTGGCGTTAGAAATTGGGATCAAGGAGAGATAGAATTGTTTACCCAATTAGCAACTCAAGTTGGTTTAGGTTTAGAAAGGGTTAATTTATTAGAATCGCAAAAAGAAGCAGAACAAGAACAAAGATTAGGAAAAGAAAAATTACAACAAAGAGCATTAGAGTTATTGATGGAAGTTGATCCTGTCAGTCAAGGAGATTTAACTATTAGAGCTTCCGTAACAGAGGATGAAATAGGTACGATCGCCGATTCCTATAATGCCACCATTGAAAGTTTAAGAAAAATTGTATCTCAAGTACAATTAGCGGCCATCGAAGTAACAGAAACAACTAACACTAATGAGTTAGAAGTAAGTGTATTACAAGAAGAAATCAGCGAACAGGCTGAAAATATTGCACTAGCTTTAGATCGAATTGATGCCATGAGTAAATCTAGTTCTATGGTAGCTGAAAGTGCTGAACAGGCGGAAGAAGCTCTCCAAAAAGCTCAAGAAAATGTGGAAAAAGGTGATCTAGCGATGAATAAGACGGTACAATCAATTTTAGAGATTCGTTCAACCGTACAAGCAGCAACTATTCAAGTGAAAAAATTGGGTGAAACTACTCAAAAAATATCCAGTGTAGTTAACTTAATCGGTGGTTTTGCAGCCCAAACTCACTTACTCGCTTTAAAAGCATCTATTGAAGCGGCTAGAGCAGGAGAAGAAGGACAAGGTTTTGCAGTAATTGCCAATGAAGTAAGAACATTAGCTACTCAATCAGCAGAAGCAACAGCAGATATTGAAAAATTAGTATCAGAAATTCAAAGCGAAACTCATTTAGTAGTATCCGCCATGGAAGAAGGTACAGATCAAGTAATTGAAGGTTCAAAATTAGTGGAGGAAACAAGACAAAGTTTAAACCAAATTACCGCTGCTACTCTTCAAGTAGGAGAATTAGTCGAAGTGATTGCGGCAGCTGCTTTTGAACAATCAGAAAATTCAGAAGAAGTGAGCGAAAAAATGTCTGATGTAGCTACGATCGCCGAAAAAACTCGAAATTCGGTAGGAAAATTATCCGACTCTTTCCGCAATTTATTAGAAGTAGCAAAACAGTTGGAGGCCAATATGTCTCAATTTAAAGTCTGATACTATTGAGAGTAAACAACTAACCATAAATAAATGACTATCAAGACTTAATCATTAATTACAACTAACTAATTATCAATTATCTATTATGAGTTTACTAGACCAAGCATATCAATTTTTTCTCGATGAAGTCCCTGAACTTTTAGAATTGATGGAAAAAAGAGTGTTAACTCTGAAAGAAGAAAAAACTACTGCTAAAGTACACGATATTATCAGGGCAGCTAATTCTTTAAAAGGAGGAGCGGCTAGTGTTGGGTTACAAAGTATTAAAAATATTGCTCAAAAATTAGAAAGTTATTTCAAAGTTCTTTATGATGAAAATATAGTTGTAGATAATGACTTAGAAGTTATTTTGCTCGAAGGTTATGATTGTTTAGCCCAACCTCTACACCAACAAATAGAAACTGGTAGTTTTAATAAACAAGAAATAGAAGCTAAAGCTAATTTGGTATGGGAAAAATTTGATTCAAAATTAGGACAATATCTACAAACATCAAACGATTATACTCCTAGTTCAAGCGATTTAGGTATTGATATAGTTTCTTCTATTTTTGAAGTAGATATTGCCCAACAAATTCAACATTTAAAAGGGATAGCTTCCTCTCCTGAGAGTTTTGAAGTAAAAGAAGAATTAGCAGAGTCTTTGGAAATATTAGTTGGGTTTGGTGAACTTTTAAATTTATCAGGGTTTTCTTTTTTAGCGACTACTGCTCAAGTTGCTTTAGAAAAACATCCCGATAAAGCAGAAGCTATTACTAAATTATTGATTAAGGATTTAGAAAAAAGTAGAACTTTAATTCTAGCCAAACATAAACCGGGGGCAACAGAAATTGATCTTCAAGATAGTATTTCTTCTTCTCTTTTAGCCCTCTCTCAAGATACTGGCAGTAGTCTGAGTGAGGAAGTTTTAATGGATATTTGGCAAGAATCAGAACCGGAAGAAGTCGATTTTTCTGATCCCACTTATCAATTTTTTGTGGAAGATGTGCCAAGTTTATTGGCTAGTATGGAAACTAATTTAATTAATCTATCTCAAGGCGATACTAAGGCTAAATTGCATGAGATTATTCGCTCTACTCGTGCGGTAAAAAGTGGTACTGCTAGTGTAGGCTTGGAAGGCATTACTAATTTAACTCATCGTTTAGAAGATTATTTAAAAATTTTACTTAATGATAATGATACAGTTTCTATTGATTCTAAGTTAGAAAATCATCTTTTAGATGCTTATAATTGTTTAAGAAATGCTTTGTTTCAACAGATTGAAACTGGAAATTACGATCCTAAATGGGAGTATGAAAGCGAAGAAATTTGGCAAGAATTAGATCAACAATTAGGCTACATTTCTGATCCTATTTTTGCTGATTCGGCTGATTCTGATCCTTTGATTTCTATGTTTACTTTTGATATTTCTCAGGCGATCGCCAGATTAAAAAAAGAAAAAGATTCTTTACCAACTCAAACTTTATTAGAAGAAGTTTTACTTCAAGCTGAAATTTTTTCTGGTTTGGGTGATATGCTCAACCTACCAGGGTTCAAAAGTATTGCTGAAACTACAACTCTTGCTTTAGATCTTAATCCAGATAAGGTTTTAGAAATTACTAATCTTTTTTTAAGTGATGTTATTCAAGCTCGTCAAGAGGTTTTAACTGGCGATCGGACTCTCGGCGGCAATCCTTCTCCTAATTTATTAAAATTGGCTGGAAATCCTATCTCTTCTGATGATGATTCGGAAATTGACACTCAAGTTAATTCTCGCTTTACTGAAGATTTAATGAATTTAACCCAAGATTTAAAACAAGATTTATTAGAATTACAATTAAATTCTAATTCTGATAGTGTGACTGAAGATTTTGAACAAGAATTAGAGTCAAATTTTGTGGCAACACCTGAAGAATTTAATTCAGATTCAGATTATCAAGATTTAATGGAAGAATCACCAGAAGAATTAGAATCAGATTTTGTTACTTTAACAGAAGATTTGAATTTGGATGTAGAAGCAGAATTAGATTTTGCTGATTATACGGACAAATCAACTCAAGAAGAAATTGAATCTGATTGTATAGATTTAACGAATAAATTAGAAGCAAATTTTGTTGATTTAATAACAGAGGATTCCGCTCAAGATTTAGAATTAGAATTAGATTCTGCTATATCAGAGGAATTAGTTCAAGATTTAGATTTTGCTATATCAGAAGATACCAATCAACCATCAGAGTTAGATTTTGTTGATTTAACAACAGAAGATTCTCAACAGGATTTAGATCAACCATTAGATTTTGCTATTTCCGAA